>JAQQAK010000432.1 GCA_028527945.1 Spirochaetaceae bacterium | reverse complement strand
ATTATGGTTCCATTCAATCTTTACGAAAAATATACAGTAAGTAAGATTGTCCCGGCCGGAGAATACACAGTAAAAGATACAGTTGCTGAGATAAAAGATAGCAAAGGTAATGTTATTCCGTTAAAAATGAGTTTTGAATGGCCTGTTAAAAAGCCTATAACAGAATATGTTGAAAGACTTAGACCAAATAAGCCAATGGTTACAAAATTAAGACTTGTTGACACATTTTTCCCTGTAGCTCTTGGTGGAACATATTGTATTCCAGGACCATTTGGAGCTGGAAAGACTGTTTTGCAGCAGGTTACAAGCCGTAATGCTGAAGTTGATATAGTAATTCTTGCAGCATGTGGTGAACGTGCAGGTGAGGTTGTAGAAACTCTTAAAGAGTTTCCTGAACTAATTGACCCAAAAACTGGCAAGAGTTTGATGGAAAGAACTGTTATCATCTGTAATACATCATCAATGCCTGTTGCGGCTCGTGAAGCTTCGGTTTATACAGCAGTAACAATGGCCGAATACTACAGACAAATGGGACTTAATGTCCTTCTTCTTGCTGACTCAACTTCACGTTGGGCACAGGCTATGAGAGAAATGAGCGGACGTCTTGAAGAGATTCCTGGAGAGGAAGCATTTCCTGCATATCTTGAATCTACTATAGCAAGTTTTTATGAAAGAGCAGGTCGTGTAAAACTTAAAGATGGATCTGAAGGTTCAGTAACAATTGGTGGAACAGTTTCACCTGCTGGTGGTAACTTTGAAGAACCAGTTACACAGGCAACACTTAAGGTTGTTGGAGCATTCCATGGACTTTCACGTGAAAGATCAGACGCTCGTAAGTATCCTGCTATTCACCCAATGGACAGTTGGAGTAAGTATGTAGGTGTTCTGGATGCTAAAAAAACTGAAATGGCTCGTTCTGTAATTTTCCGAAGCAACGAAGTTGATCAGATGATGAAGGTTGTTGGTGAAGAAGGAACAAGTATTGATGACTACATCACATACTTGAAGGGCGACTTGATTGATTCTGTTTATATGCAGCAGAACTCTTTTGACCCTGTAGATAACGCAGTTACAACAGAACGACAGGAATATATTTTTAACATTCTTTACGATTTGATTACATCTCTGCTTGACCTTGAATCAAAAGATGCTGCAAGAACATGGTTCTATCAGCTGCGTCAGAAGTTCCTTGATTACAACGGAAGCGAATGGCAGAGTGACGGATTCAAGAAACTTGAGAAAGAAATTCTTGAAATGATTGCTGACAAGAAACGCGGAGTTGATGAGTCTCTCCTGGCAGCACAGGTTGAGGAGTAATATAATGAGGAAAGTATACAGTAAGATTGAATCTATAATCGGTAACGTTATTACCGTTAAAGCTGACGGCATTAAGTATGATGAGCTTGCCGAGGTTACAACTTCTTTTGGTAAATCACTTGCTAATGTTATTAGACTTGACGGAGATACAGTATCACTTCAGGTTTATTCAGGAAGTAAAGGTATTTCCACTGGTGATGAAGTAAGGTTTCTCGGTCACCCAATGCAGGTTTCTTTTTCAGATAATCTACTTGGTAGAATTTTTACTGGAAGTGGACAGCCTAAAGATAATGGTCCTGCGCTTACAGAAAATCTGATTGAAATTGGTGGTCCATCAGTTAACCCTGCAAAGAGAATTATTCCCAGGAATATGATCAGAACAGGTATTCCAATGATTGACGTTTTTAATTCACTTGTTGAATCACAGAAGCTTCCAATCTTCTCAGTTTCAGGTGAACCATATAATGACCTTTTGGCTCGAATCGCAATGCAGGCCGAGGTTGACGCTATTATTATTGGTGGAATGGGTCTTAAATACGATGACTATCTATTCTTTAAGGATACACTTGAAGAAGGTGGAGCGTTATCAAGAACTACATTTTTTGTTCATACTGCATCAGACCCAATAGTAGAATGTCTGCTTGTTCCAGATATTTCTCTTGCGGTAGCTGAAAAGTTTGCGTTGAAAGGAAAGAAGGTTCTTGTTCTTTTGACAGATATGACTAACTTTGCGGACGCAATGAAAGAAATTGCTATTACACAGGAACAGGTTCCGTCTAACCGAGGTTACCCGGGAGACTTATACAGTCAGCTCGCTTCAAGATACGAAAAGGCTGTTGACTTTGAAGGCGCTGGTTCTATTACTATTCTTGGTGTTACAACCATGCCTGGTGACGATGTTACTCACCCGGTTCCTGATAACACAGGATATATTACTGAGGGACAGTATTACCTTAAAAATGGACGAATTGAGCCGTTTGGTTCACTTTCAAGACTAAAGCAGCAGGTTAATGGCGAAACAAGAGAAGACCACCGAGCTTTGATGGATGGTATGATTAAGCTTTATTCTGCGTATCTTGAGTCTATGGAAAAGAAATCAATGGGATTTAGAATGTCTGACTGGGATACAAAACTTCTAAAATATGGAGTTATATTCGAGAAAGAAATGATGGATCTTACAGTTAATATACCTCTTGAAGGGGCACTTGATAAGGGATGGGAAATTCTTTCAGATTGTTTTACTCCTGAAGAAACAGGACTAAAAACAGATCTTATAAAGAAATTCTGGCCGTCAAAATAACAAACGGAAGAAGGTAATTATGGCTAAAGTAAAGCTTACTAAAAATGAGCAGAAAAAGCAGAAAGATGCTCTCAAACGCTTTACCAGGTATCTTCCAACCTTGCAGCTGAAAAAACAACAGCTGCAGATGGTTATCCGTCAGGTTGAAAGTCAGGTTGAAGAAAAGCATAAGGAGATAGCTTCTTATGAAGAGACTCTGCATGACTGGATAAGCGTTTTCGGCGAAGAAGCAGGTATAAGCGATATTATCAGAATCAGCAAAATAGAAAAAGATTTTGGTAATATCGCTGGCGTTGACATCCCTGTATTCAAGAGTCTTGAGTTTGAGCCAATCGAGT
>JAQQAK010000431.1 GCA_028527945.1 Spirochaetaceae bacterium | reverse complement strand
GAGCTCCGAAGTATGGTTGGTTCTGCAAGGAATTGGTTTAGACGGTCAGGTTTCATACCCAACACAAAAATACTCTTTCCAAATAGAAGATTCCGCATGTAGAATCCTGCTAAAGCAGGGCGGGGTATTAAACCTTCCCGGCGAATAAAAAAGAAGTTGTAATTTGTTTTAATAAAGTATAGTTTTTAACGTAAAACTCATTAAGTTCTTAAAAAAAAGTAATGTTGTTATCCTTTTTAAGGTGGAATATAATATTATTTATGAACAAGAAAGAAATGATACGTGAAATTTCTCAAAGGCATAATTGCACACAAAAAGATACAAAAAAAGTGATAGATGCTTTTCTTGAAGAAGTGATGTCTACCCTTGAACAAGGAAACTCGTATCACCAAAAAAACTTCGGAACATTTAAGCCCAAATTT
Organism: Spirochaetaceae bacterium; assembly: GCA_028527945.1. Classification (GTDB taxonomy): domain Bacteria; phylum Spirochaetota; class Spirochaetia; order UBA9216; family UBA9216; genus Thalassospirochaeta. The sequence continues at coordinate 6,700 of JAQQAK010000431.1, read as the reverse complement.
TACGAATCCAGAACAGGATACAATCCAACTATAAAAAAAAAGATGCGTTATCCACAAAAAAATAAAACTATCTTTACTCCTTCAGTGGTTTTAAAAAGAAATATAAATGAGTAAACGGATAGATCAGAAAAAAATATTGGAAAAACTAACAGAATCTCTTTCTGTTAGTGAAGAAGATTCAAATAATATAATAAACAGCTTTTTTGAATTAATAACTGAAGAGCTCAAAACTTCAGGACATATTAATATATTTGGTTTTGGAAGTTTTGTTACCAAAGAAGTAAAAACTTCTCTCTGCCGCCCACCCGGTGCGGATGATAAAATAATAGTACCAGCACATTACAGAATTAAATTTTCGGAGGCAAAAGCCCTTGCAGAGAGGATAAATACTGAATACACACATTTAAAACCTGAAGTTATAGAAGAACTTAAAATGGGTCTTTTAGCCAGAGCCAGTATGCTGAGAGAGGAAAAAGGCCTTCCCTGCTAAAAAACTCTACGACAAAATTCAACTACATAAAAAACAGAACAACACCCCGAAGAAAAACAATTATTTAATAAAGCCTCTAACCATCTACCGTTTTCTTGATAGAATATTTACTTTCAGAAGCCATTTTTTTAAGCGTTTTTTCATTAATATCATAAAGTAACGAAAAAAGTACAAGAGCAATCACAGCGCCAAGAACCGGTCCTATGTTATAAGTAAACCAGATACCATCAATAGCTCTCTGTGTCTGAACAACAGTCTGCCCCGCAATAGACTCCTTAAAACCAAAATGAGCAATCATCCACATACCTCCGGCTCCACCGACAGCAGCAGACGCTTTAGCAGTAAACGTTCTGGCAGAAAATACAGCAGCTTCAAATTTCTTACCCTTTTTATAAAAATCGTACTCTATGCAATCGGCAAAAAATAATGCATCAACAACAAGAACAAAAGAAGCGAAAAGACCTCTAATGAACTGCAAAATTATAAAAATCGTAAAATTGTTATAACCCACAAAATATGTAATTGTAGAAAAAACAATAATAGCGATAAACGACATTTTCAAAATTGCGTTTTTACCTATTTTAGGAACAAGTAATGGAGTAATTGCCGCGCAAATTACTGTAGGAAGCAAAAGAACTCCTAAAATCACCGATGTAAGCGAGGCATTTTCAAAAACATCAGCAGCAAGAAATGGCGCTATTATTTGTGCAAAATTAAATCCATTTACAAATAACAAAGTGAAAACCATGATTATTATATACTTATTTTGAAAAATAGCTGAAAGGATTTGCTTTAAGCTAGGAGATTCGTTACGACTATCCACCCTTTCTTTGGTAAGGTTTACAAATAAAAGAAAAACCAGACTCAAACCGGAAAGAACTACTGCTGTAAAAAACCAGTTTTGTCCCAAATATTGTAGAAGAGCAGGCCCACCAACAAGAGCAAGAAGGATTCCCGCAAGCGAAAATATTCTTGCATGAGAAATAATTGAAGTTCGCTCTTCTGTAACATCAGTCATAACTGTAGCAAGAGCAAATGCAGGAGCATCACTTATGGTATAAACCATTCCCCATAATATGTATGTTATTGTGGCATATGAAATTCTTGCAGCTAATGACATCCCTGCAAGAAGATTGGTAAAACTAAACAGAAGAACTGTTATACCAGGAATTATTATTGCAACACATTTTATCCATGGTTTAAATTTACCATTTTTAAGATTTGTTTTTTCTACAAGAATAGATAACATCGGATCATTTATAGCGTCCCAAACCCTTGCGATGAGCAAAATAGAGCCCACTATTGCAGCAGGAATCCCCAAAGCTGTTGCGTAATAAACACTTAGGAGTACAGTTACAAAACCATAAATTATATTCTGGCCAAAAAAATAGCCATAATAACCTATTCGTTCTCTTGACTTGGTTATAAAGTTCTTCTCCATAAAAATGCTCCCCTCCTATTTTAAATTTTCTTCATTCACATTAAGGTAGCTCTTGTATTTATTATATTCTTTTAATGAGGGAATACTTTTGCTCAGAAATATTGCTATAAATAATTTCAACCTACCAAATCTACCTTTTTGTAAATATGCTGATCTATTGGCAAATGGAATTTCCATATTTGCATATCGTTTTTCTATATTTTTTAGTCGCTCAAGAAAGTCTCTAAAATTTTTATTATCCTGCTTGGTCCACGCAGATTCCGCGACAGCTGAAAGACGTGGCAACATTTGCCAGTAAAGCCTGTCTACATTATAAACCCACTCTGTCCATAGTGGAGATTCAATTCCGGAAATTACAGCATCATTTTTCTTTGTAAATAAAGCTGGATCTGCCAGATATGTCTTTTTTAACGGAATAATATTATATGAATAATCCATATAGTAAGTATAAAAGGGCGAAAATATGAATTCACGACCTTTTTTCATTTCTTGTTTAACTCGTCTTTTTCCAAGCGGAGACCAATACTGAATAATAATATCCTTGCTTGGCGATCCTTCAAGAACTTCATCCCAACAAATAACTTTGCACCCCTTATTTAGAAGATACAAGGCAATCTCATTAGTAAAATATGATTGTAAATCTTTCTCGTTTTTAAAGCCTTTCTGGACCATCAACCTTTGACAGTTTGAACATTTTTTCCAACTATCAACAGGAGTTTCATCTCCTCCAATATGTATATGCTTAAAAGGAAATAGTTCAATAATTTCATCAAGAATATCTTTGACAAAAGTAATTGAAGAATCTTTTCCGACACAGAGGACCTCTTTACTGATTCCAAAAGAGGTTCTAACTTCAATAGTTTTTTCAGCACAGCTGTATTCCGGATAAGCAGCCAATGCAGCAACCATATGTCCTGGCATATCAATTTCAGGAATAATCTTTATAAATCGTTCTCTTGCGTAAACTACAATCTCTTTAATCTGTTTTTGAGTATAATACCCTTCATAAGGCTTTCCATCAAATTTTCTTCTCCTTTTATAAAGGGAACTACCTCCTATTTGCGTCTCTTTACGCCTTGAGCCTATCTCGGTAAGTCCGGGGTATTTCTTTATTTCGATACGCCAGCCCTGATCATCTGATAAATGCCAATGCAAACGGTTTATTTTGTGAAAAGCCAAGATGTCTATGACAGTTTTTATAACGCTGGCATCAAAAAAATGTCTTGCGCAATCAAGCATAAAACCCCTATAAGAAAATCTGGGGCTATCTGAAATCTCAACAAATGGTATTAATACATCGTCTTTTATTTCTGTTGTTTCTGCTTCAAACGGAAAAAGTTGTCTTAAAGTTTGGACACCATGAAAAAGACCTTCTTGAGAAGAGGATGAAATTTCAATTCCCATAGAATTAACAACAAGCTTATACGAGCCTGGACTTTGCCCTAAAACAGGAACAATTAAAAGCTTTATTGAACCACAGATACTTGTAGATAAACCTGTCAGCCTTTGTAAAAACTTTCCAGCAAGAGCCCCTTCTTCATCAAACTGAATAGTCGATAAAGCGGATAAACAGAACACACCTTCTTTAACATCAATTTTATCAGGACGCGGAATTATTGAGATTTTTGACACAAAAATTAACCTTGTATTTTAATGAGCCTCTTTCAAAACCCCGGTTGGGTTTTAAAGAGGCTTTGAAGAAAATTTAACAACATTAGATAATCATATATAGCATAACAAGTTGTTAAATTTTCTTCATTTACATTAAGGTAGCTCTTTCAAAACTTCCTAAGTTTTGAAAGAGCTTCTAATAATTTATATTAAGAGAGACCGCCAATAAGCTTTAAACCAATCTCTATAAAAAATAATTAAATCATGAGATTTATAATTCTGTCAAATTAAAAAACTTTTTTCACAAAGCCATGATAGCAGAAGCAATCTCATTTATGCAGTCTTCTGCTTGAGGAAATTCTCCTGGATGTTCAAAAAAAGCATGAGCCATTCCCTTGTACCTAAACAAAACTACATCAACTCCATTTTCAGACAATAAACTAGAAAAAAGTTCTGCCTGCCTTCTCAAATAATCATATTCTGGCGAGACGATAAAAGTAGTTGGAAAAACACTAGGTTTTTCTGCAAAATATGGAGAGGCAAGAGGATTTTTAAAACATAGCGGGTCTTCAACATAAGTATTAGAACATAATTCTAAAATACTTTTTATGTCATAGATCATCTGTCGTGCTATTTCAGGCTCATCTTTAACACAATAAACATCTTCTGTCCAATCTGGATCATAGGGATTGAGGTTCACCACCGGATATAATAAAATCTGAAGAGATATCATTTTCTTTTCATCTTTCAGACAGCATGCCGCAGCAAGATTACCTCCCGCGCTATCCCCGGCGACAATAATCTTTGAGCTATCAATGCCAAAACCTTCTCCATTTGAGTATACCCATTCAATAACCTTATAACATTGATTAAGAGCGTATGGGAAAATATTTTCAGGAGCAAGCTTATAATCAACACTTATAACAACTGAGGAAGCCCTCTCTGCAAGGAGTTTACACGAATTTCTGACAACATCAATTGAGCCTCCAATAAAACCTCCCCCATGAATATAAATTGTTACAGGACATTTTTTTTCACAATTAGCAGGTCTATAAACCTCAACATCAACTCCATCAATTATTGTTTTTTTTACTGAAACATTTTTACTTAAATCCTTGTTTTTACAGCCCATGCTTTTTCTTACAGCATCAATCTCCAAATATGTTGGATTCTTTATATCTCTAATATGAACAGGAGAAGCCTCCATACACAACTTCGTCCATAAAACTTGTCTGGGATCAAGAGTCCCCGGTTCTTTAGATTCCGGTACATTTTTTATAATTATATCTAACCCATCAGGATTCACTTCAGATTTTCGTTTTCTAAGCTGCAAAAGGCAGTCATTATATTTTAACATAGTTAATTCCTTATATGACCAGTAGCCAAGTCATTTCTATATTCACTAATAGATTTTCCAGTATATCTTTTAAAAACCTTACAAAAATACGCAGTATTTGCATAACCAACTCTTTTGGAAATCTCATTCACTTGTATTTTTGAGGTTTTGACAAGTTCAATTGCCTGAGCAACTCTCAAACCGGTAAGCAGATCTATAAATGTGGCTTTATAAGTCTGCTTTATCAGCCGGCTTAAATAAAAAGGACTTATACCTATTTCATCAGCAACAATTGTTAATGAAATATCCTCAGTTGAATGTTCTTTTATATATTCATAAGCTCGTACAGCGTGAGGATTGTTATCTTCCTGGTAATTTCCATTATGCTGCTCCAGAATACTTACAATAAAGTCCGCCAATTCTTTAATATCTTCACATTTCCTTGCCTGAGGTCTATTTTTCAAAAGAGTTATACATAATCTACTTGAAATATCTTTAAAACTTACCGCAAGACGACAAATCTCATCATAAATTACAGAAACCGAGTAAGATTCACTCTCAGCTTTATTCTTTTCAGCAGTCTCTAATATTTCCGAGGATATACCCCTATTAACACAATGCAAAAATTCTTCCGCTATTTTATTTTCAATTGATTCATTATCTCTAAACCTATTTTCAGTATTTGTAAAAACTCCCCCACAGCAAACTTCCTCTAATACAGAAATACATTCTTTATGAGCTTTACCTATATCTGAAAACACTGATTGAAAACCGCTTATACCAATAATAAAATCCACCCCAAAACGTTCAATACAAACCTTCCTGAAAGTTTCAAATGCAGAATAAACCCATTTTGAAGGATCAACTTTTACAGCCCCAGGTACAAAAACCAGTAAACTACCGCTGGTATATGAAAGATGCGAAATATATTTACAAAAAGCCCCAAGAATAGAATCTATCTCCTTTTTCGAAAAAACTTCTCTGTTAAATAGCGAAGAATAAATTTCTTCAGTATTCTTTGTTGGAAGAATATTCACCATGTAAAATCCAGAAAAACTTAGATTCTTCAGCTTACAATATATTTTAAAACTGTCAGAAGCTGGCTGATCCAAAAATATCGAATACATAATTTCATTCTCAACGATAGGCAGCATTCTGCTATCAATATCTTTCAAATAATTCAGGTTCTCTTGTTCCTGACGAAGCTTTATAATATCATCGACTATTGTTTTAATTGATTCTATGGTTTGTTCTCTTTTATCAGATTTTAAAAGATATCCACTAACCTTAAGTTCTATAGCCTGACGTAAATATGATAATTCTCCATAAGCTGTTAAAAGAATAAACTTTGTCTTACAACCCCTATTCTGTAAAAACTGAATTGCGTCAATACCATTAATTCCCGGCATATTGATATCTACAATAGCAAGGTCTGGATTATATTGTTCAACAATTGTTATTAATTCCGCACCATTACAGGCCGAAGCTAAAAGGCTTACATTGCAAAGCTCTGTCATAATTAAAAATTCAAGTGATTTTCTCGCAATTTCTTCATCATCTGCAGTAACAAGTGTTATCAAACTACCTCCTCATTGGAACAGAAAAACCTATAACAGTGCGACAAGGCTTGCTTTCCATAATTATATCAACATCTCCCTTATAATAATAAAGCAATCTTTGATAGACATTATGCAAACCTATCCTGTTGCTCATTTCCTTATTTTCACATTCAGCAATAATTTTGCTCTTTTGTTCCTCATCAAAACCGGAGCCATTATCCTCAACCAAAAGATAAAGCCTGTCAGACCTTGTATATGAAAAG
>JAQQAK010000430.1 GCA_028527945.1 Spirochaetaceae bacterium | reverse complement strand
TAATCCCTTTTTTTAAATCTTTTTTATCACAAACGTAATCAGATCCAGGCTTTCCTGATATTTTGCTAAACAACTTTGTTTTTAAAAGAAGCATTATAAGAGGAATTATTGATGCAATAGCTGCTATCATAGCAACAAGAGAACATATTTCCTTTATTCGCCATATCTGTGATTCAGGTGGTATTGTGCTTTCAACACCAAAAGAAGCTGAAAACCATTTTATTGCTTCAGCTAAGGCTCCATTATCAAAACACTCTCCTACATGAGTAGTATCAGTTAGATGAACTCTTCTGGCTGTTCCGTTTGAAAAATCTCCATAAGTTTTATCAAACACCGGATTAGAATCTTTTATTGCATCTGCTACTTGAGGTGTTTTCATCCAATCTTTTACAAAATCAGAAACTCCTGTCATTCTTTTTCGGTATTCATCATATTTACCAAAAATCATGAGCATATTGGCTGGTTTATTAAAAGTAGCGTTTGTATCCCAGGCAAATCCGGAAAACACTATAGCTTTTACATTATGATTATCCATAGCTGCAGCATATGACATTTCGCCGCCTAAACTATGTCCCCCTAATCCACAACGCTCAGAATCTACAAATGGAAGATTTCTTAAATATTCAAATGCAGCATTTCCTCCATATGTTTTATCAAAACCTGGAACATTCTCAGAACGTTGATTATCAGAATTTCCCCTTCCAAGAGTATCAATATTAATTACAACAAATCCTCTACGTGAAAGCTCAATAGCATATGGATCAGATGTTTCACGATTATTCTGATAACCATGTAAATAAACAACACCTGGAGCTTTATTTTCGACAGAGGCATTCTTAGGTCTGTATAATTTACCTCTTACATTGAGTCCATTATAGTTTTCTATATTAACATTAGAAACTTCTATTTTACCAAAGGAGGACATTGCTCCATATCCGAGAAGCTCAGCAGTAACAAAAATAGCAATAAAAATAACGAATATAATTATTACATTTTTTATTTTGTATTCAATTTTTTTAGTCATCCTAAACCTTATCAATATTATTATAAAAAAATGCACCTGATATTTTTAATATTCAGATGCATTTTTACAGACATTTTTTACCAGCCGCCGGAAGCGCCACCTCCGCCAAAGCCGCCACCTCCACCGGAAAAACCACCAAAGCCTCCACTGCCGAATCCGCCACCAGAACCTCCGAAGCCGCTGTCATGACGATGACGACCAGATCCCATCATTGAACCTAAAAAGAACCAAGGTAACGCACTTCCCCGTCTTCTTCCATGCCGTCCTAGCCTGCTTATCGAAGAAACTATAATTATTACAAGAAATATTATAAAATTAAAAGGTATACTTGCTCTTGAAGAACTTTGTCGCTGCTGTGATCTTCTTGACGCTGCCAATTGTTCAGCGCTTATATCTGAAGTTTTAAGAATTACACCACTAACAGCTGCTGCACCATTATATAATCCCTGCGCATAATCCCCTTTCTTGAACTCAGGAAGAATTACCTGCCGGATAATATATCCAGATTTTGCATCAGTCAGATCTCCTTCAAGACCATAACCGACTTCTATTCGAACCTTCTTTTCTTTTAAAGCAAGTAATATCAAAACACCATTATCTTCACCTGCTTGTCCTAGTTTCCATTCATCCACAACATCAATAGAATACCTCTCAAGAGATTCACCATTTAAAGATGGTACAGTAAGAATAGCAACTTGTGCTGTTGTAGATCCTTGCAGTTTATATAGATATTCTTCGATATATGCCTCTTCTCTACTTGTTAATACATTAGCTTTGTCAACAACTGGGCTATCAAGAGCTGGAACTTTTAATGCAAACGCTGGAGAAAAAACTAAAATTGCAAAAGATATTATTAATATGTTCTTTTTCATCTAATCCTCCAGAAACACTATTCCGTCAGGAAGTTCATTAGTGTCATCATCTTTTACAGGAAAATGTTTTTCTAGAATCAGACCACAATCTTTAACAGCTTTTTCAATTCCTTCCGCAGTTTGGTTTCCTTTTATAGAAGACAACAAATCTGCAAGTATTTCCTTCCAATCTTCAGGCTTTACCTTTGAATTTATTCCTTCATCAGCAATTATCTCCACACGCCTTTCTCTAAGAGATATAAAAAACAAGATTCCTGTTCTATCTCTTGTATTAGCAGCTCCTGATTCCATAAAATGAACAAGAGCGCGTCTGTGTACATATTTAGCCATTACAGACTTTGGAACAATTAGACGATCGAACCCAGGAATATTAGAAATAACATAAAATATTCCAATAACGACTATTGTACTGGCTCCCAAAAAAGCTGTCGTATGCCAAGGCTGAGGAGTCCAAAAGAGACTATTAACAAAAATATATAGATTATTATAAAAGACCATTGCAATCAAATAATATATAAAACCTCCAAAAACTGAAAAAAGCAGTTCAGCAAAGGCATAATTTGAACTTTCTTTGATTACAGCAGTTAGAACCTCACCAGAAGAGACAGCTTCAACTTCGGCCGCAGCTTTATTTATTTTTTGAATTTCATTTTCAGTAAATTTAAATTTATTCATAGTATTTACCTAAAATTTCACTTCTGGTGCACTTTGTGCGGCATCAGCAGCTTTAAAATACGACTTCTGCTCAAAACCAGACATATTAGCTATTATAGCTTTTGGAAAAGATCTTATGTAACTATTGTAACTTTGAACTTGTTCATTAAATCTTTTTCTTTCAACAGATATTCTATTTTCTGTACCTTCAAGTTGATCCTGAAGTGCCATAAAATTCTGATTTGCTTGCAGCTCTGGATAATTTTCTGTAACTACAAGAAGTCTCTGAAGAGCTCCACCTAATGTGGATTGTGCTTCCTGAAATCTTGCAAAAGCTTCCGGATCATCTAAAAGCTCATCTGACATCTGCATAACTCCACCGGCACTGGCTCTTGCTGTAGCAATATCAGTAAAAGTTTGACTCTCATGAGATGCGTATCCTTTTACAGTTTCAACAAGATTAGGAATAAGATCGTATCGTCTCTGATACTGGTTTTCAACCTGACTCCATGCGGACTTAACTCCTTCGTCCATAGCAACCATTTTATTATAAGTTCCAGAAAAAGAACCATAGATAATTAGAAAGATTATTACAATAACTACTATTGGAATTATAACCTTCATTGTCTTCTTTGCCATTTCTATCTCCTAAAAAAATCTTCTATATTATATGAAAAATCATCATATATAAGACTATTTTTTATTATATACAACAATATATTTATTTAATACTACATTGAAGTTAACAAATAATTCGCATTCAAGACAAGAAAAATCAAATTATATAATTTAATTACAGCAACATTATATAAAAAACTCCAAGTCTATAACGCATTACTCCTGATACTATTAATCATAATATCAGACTTTAATTTTCTATTTATAGAGCCTTTAATATAGAAAAAAAAAAGAGTATAGAAAACATTTCTATACTCATAAATATTTTATTTTGAAGTAAGATTAAAAACTCCATCCCAATCATCTGAAGGAGCTTTTTTGTTATACTCAACACAACGTTTAATATATATTTTTGTAGGACCATCTTCAGGTGACAATTCCTGAACCTTTTTAAATAATTTATATGACTTAACCCAATCCCTTTTTTCAAATTCTTCAAGCGCGTCATGAAAAAGCCCAATACACTCTTTAGTTTTTTCATCTGCATAAGAGAGCTCATCAACTAATTCATAAAGACGTACAGGTTCATTAATACCAACGACTCTAACTCGGTCAAGAGATCTTAATAAGAAACTGTCTCCCAGTTCATCAGCAGTCATAGAACTTATAAGCTTCCAGCAATTATACTGTTTATTAACACCTTCAAGTCTTGCCGCCAAATTTACAGCATTTCCCATAATTGTATAATCCATTTTTCGTGCTGTTCCCATATTTCCAACAACCATGTCACCTGAATTGACTCCTATTCGAGTTAATAATGGAGAAGGAATAAACCCTTCACCCATAAATTTAGTATTCATTTCAGCTTCAAGTTTTTTCATTTTTACAGCCGCAGAACATGCTTTTTTTGCGTGGTCGGGATAGTCTACCGGAGCGCCAAAAAAAGCAATAATCGCGTCACCTTCATACTTGTCAATAGTCCCGCCACTATCCATTACAATATTACTCATTTCTGTCAGATACATATTAAGAACATTTACAAGATCTGAAGGATCTAATTGTTCTGATATAGTAGAAAAACTTTTTATATCAGTAAACATAGCAGTCATATTTTTTTTCTGACCACCAAGAGAAAGTTTATCAGGATCATCAATTAAACTATTAATAACATCATAAGATAGATAATGCCCAATGGCGTTTCTTATATAGCTTTTCTCCTGTGAGGTTTCAAAGAACTTTGCGAGACTCATAAACATAAAAACAAGAAAAACAAAAAA
>JAQQAK010000429.1 GCA_028527945.1 Spirochaetaceae bacterium | reverse complement strand
TAATACCCCGCCCTGCTTTAGCAGGATTCTACATGCGGAATCTTCTATTTGGAAAGAGTATTTTTGTGTTGGGTATGAAACCTGACCGTCTAAACCAATTCCTTGCAGAACCAACCATACTTCGGAGCTCTGCTCCGGAGTGGTTGATTTTATGTGATTTGTTCAATGCTGCAGAGCAAACTGATCGTAGTTTGCCACAGCTTATTTAATCATCTATCAAAGTTTCAAAGATCTCATTCATCTCACTTCTATATTTAAGAAACGCATCAACTATTTCTGGATCAAAGTGAGTTCCTTTGCCTTCTTCTATAATGCTTATTGATTTCTCTTCTGAATAAGGTTCTTTATATGGTCTTCGGCTTCTTAGTGCGTCATAGACATCTACTACTGTGCAGATTCTTGCTGACAGAGGAATATCCTTTCCTGATAGGCCTCTAGGGTATCCTGTGCCGTCAAACTTCTCCTGATGGCTATAAGCAATGTCTGCGGCCATTTCCATAAAGGGTCTGTCCTTTAAGATCTCATAACCTATTTTTGTATGAGTTTTGATTTTCTCAAACTCTTCTGTTGAAAGTTTTCTGGGTGCTAATAAAACATTGTCAGGAATTCCTACTTTTCCAATATCATGCAGAGGTGAAAATATTCTGATATCGTTACAGAATTTATGAGACAAGCCAAGCATGGAAGACAGGATATAGCAATATTCACCAATTCTGGCCATATGTTTTCCTGTTTCATTGTCTCTATATTCTGCAATACTTGCTATTGCTCTATATGTTTCTATTCTTGCACTTTCTTCTTCTTTCCTATGCTTTGATATATTTATATTGGCTCCGACGTAAGATACAATTTCTTTATGTTCATCTCGTATCGCAAAAATATAAAGATAGACTAATAATAGTTCGCCAGTTCCTGTTTTATTTAGAACTTCACCTTCCCAGAAGCCTTTATCCTGATTCTTTAAATCTTTCCACATCGATGAAAAATATTGTTCATATTCTTCGTCTGTAAAGCCCCAATAATTGAAATAGGCTTTTCGTCCTGAGTTGTATACAGAGGGGGTTTTTCCTACAAGTTCTGACGTTTTATGCTCGTATAGGTTCTCTACCGCATGGTTAACAAATAGTATTTTACCATTAGAATCTGTTAAAACTGCAGGAATTGTAGCATATTTTATAACCTGGTAGAATCTTTCATAATAGAGCTTTTGTTCTTCGGAGGTATCTATATCCTGAATAATTCCTGATGTAGATATTAGATCTCCATTGCTGTTATAGTTATGATAAAATTTGTTGTATACCCATTTAAGTTTGCCTGATAGACCGTGAACTATTCTGTATTTTGCGTAAAAATATGTTAGCCCTTTATTTATGGAGGCATCAAACTGTTTTCTTAGTTTTTTTCTGTCTGGTTCATGTATTAAATTCCAAAAACATCTTGGGTTGGGTTCGCATGTTTCAGGATCTTTGCCGAATATTCTAAATGTTTCATCTGAACACTCAAAGGAGCTTGTGTCATGCCATATGTCCCAGGTTCCTATATTAGCCATAGATTCAATACGTTTAAGCTTTAAATCTTTGTTTGCGACATTTGTGCTGCTTCTGAAAAATGATATAAAAATATCCTTTTCCTGGGAAGGGATTACAGACCAGTACACTTCCTTTCTTTTGCCAGAATTGTTACATAATTCAATATGCTTCATGTCAAGAATGTTTTCATTTAACCATTCATTATATAGAGTCGTTGCTTTTTGCTGAGCGTCTTTTGTAAAAACTGACAAGATTGATTTGCCAAGAAAGTAGCTTGCGTTGGTATCAAAAAACTCAAGAGCAGTTTTGTTAAACTCAATTATTTTGCCATCAATTGAGAATTTAATACAAATATTTTCATTTTTTTTAAAGAAAGCTGTACCATGCTCTGTTGAAATATTTTGTGTTGACAAAATTATTATTTCTCCTTAAGAAACATTTTATATAGTTCTTTTTAGAATCTGGTTAATCCTAAGAAGAACTATATAGTATTTTAATATAATAATATATTTTCGTATATAAAATTAAAAAATTACATAAAATACAGAGCCTTTAAATTACCTAATCTATTATTCGCTAGTAGGGATTATCTAAATAAAAAAACATTCAAGCTGTTGCTCAAATGGTCTTTTATAGCAGGGGTAGGATTCGCTTTCTGTCGCACACCTCGTGTGTGCTTGTCGAGCTGCCTCGTTCGCTGGCGTTCAGCGTCCTTCCATACTTCCGCTTCGCGCGTTCACTTAAGTTCGAATCTACCATTAACGCAAAAAAAAAGATTATCCAGAAAACTGAATAATCTTTTTGTTAGCAGGGGTAGGATTCGAACCTACGGCCTCCGGGTTATGAGCCCGACGAGCTGCCAGCTGCTCTACCCTGCGTCGTTGTGAGTGGAAATATAATCATAATTCGAAATAGTGTCAACAGTTATGGCAAAACAATTTAACTTGTTTTTAATATATGATTATTTAAGATCGTTTTAGATGAATTTTTCGTTTTTTTCATCTAAAGATATAGCTGTGTTGAGTAATTTTTTTAGAATAAAACCACAGACTATTAGTAGAGGAATAACCAGAAAGCTTAACCCTGAATGTGTAAAAAGAAGAAAATCATAACTACCGTGAATTAAGGTTGCGGCAAGTAAGCCTTTTATCATGTTGTCACGATTCATAAATTTTGAATAACCAATATAATATCCCATTATTCCGGACGCAATAGCGTGAAGAGGCACAGCAGTAACTCCCCGTAATAAAACAGTTCCTATCCCGCCTGTGCTGTATAGAATATTTTCAAAACATGCAAATCCGAGGCTTGCTGTAATTGCGTAAATAATTCCATCTGTTATTTCATCAAAGTCTTTTTGAGGGTAGATATAAAGTTTTACCACAGCGAATTTTAATCCTTCTTCAACTAAGGCTGCCACAATAAAAGCCTTAACAAAAAGATTTTGATAATAGCCGGAAAGCAAGCTGAATGGTTTCAAAAATCCTTCAATTAAAGCTGCTGGAATTACCGCAAAAAAACCAATAATAAATGTTTTCCAAATTAATATTGGCGGTTCTTTTTTTCTTTTATCCTGTTTATAAAAGAAGATAACAAGAAAAAGGGCCGGTATTATAGCTAACATAATATTTATAAATACAAGAATCATATAGGAAGAATAGTAGATTACAGAGCTCTTGTCATGTAAAAAATAAAAAAGTAAGAAGCTGACCAAAAGTTATCTTGTAGTCAGCACTTACTACTATAAAATAAACTATCTATAGCAAGTCTACATTATTTTCTAAACGTAGTACTTTGAAAAATCCATTTGAAATATTTATTACATCGTTATCATTAAATCCTTCTGTACATGAAAATGTTCCTGTAATATATTCTCCTATATTACCATAACTGGTTATGGTACAAGTTGCACCAGTCATTCCTGAACGTATCATAAACATTACCTCAGATACTGTTCCTTCAATATCCAAGGTTGAAACTTCACCTGTTGTGTTACCATTAAAAATTACTACGAAAAAATCTGGTTCCTCTTCGTCTGAGTCCCAGTCGAAATCACTTTCAAAGATTTGGGATGTTGTTATGTCGTCGGAAGTGTCGTAGCTTGCAAGCGGGAGCCCTGCACCATATTGGGTATTAGTTGCTTCATCAGAGCTTATTATCCCTTCTTCAAACAGAATCTTTGTAGAATCACTACCATATATAAAAGTAAAACCTGGATTAACTGTTACTGTTATTTTCCAATCTACTGTCTCCCCATTTTCAGCAGTTACTGTACAAGTAGCCTCTGTTCCATCAGTTAATGTAACGTCTCCGGCAGTTGCTCCTTCAGAAACAGAGAAAGAAGGTGTCACTGTAGAAAGATCAACAGCCTTTACTGTTGCAGTAATAGTGTGATTTGTGCTGTCAATCGTAGGGTCTCCAACAAGAGTTGCACCTGTTAGTGTCATCTCAGTTATGTTTGCGTCACTTGATGCACAACTGAAAAGAGCTAAAGTGGTTAAAGCCACCAGCAATAATAGTGTGATTTTTTTCATGTTTTTCTCCTTGATGAAAAAATATTATGTAATTCACGAGATTATAGATCTTAAATTATTAGGTCGCAAGGCTGTTTTTTTAAGCAAAATAAATTTGACGCTTAAATTTTATC
This sequence comes from Spirochaetaceae bacterium, assembly GCA_028527945.1. GTDB lineage: Bacteria > Spirochaetota > Spirochaetia > UBA9216 > UBA9216 > Thalassospirochaeta. Next base: position 4,214 of record JAQQAK010000429.1, on the reverse strand, counting down.
TAATTAAATTTGGCACATGAGATACGATAAACTTACTATTAAGGCGCAGGAAGCCCTGCAGGAGTCAGACTCCATTGCAAGATCTTATGACCATCAGGTTATTGATCTTCCACATTATCTTAAGGCTATGATTACTCAGGAAGACGGTGTTATTCCGCCTCTTTTGGACAGGCTGGGGGCAGACCGTTTAGCCATAGAGGCAGAACTTGAGAATCTTTTAAAAAGTCTTCCGAAAGTTTATGGAAGCAATGCTCAGGTTGGCCTTTCCCCGGAGCTTGCCACTCTTCTGGATACGGCTTCAAAAGAAGCTGACAAGCTTAAAGATGAATATATAACAACAGAACATATACTATTAAGCCTTCTTAAAACAAAAACTCCTTCAGCTGATTTACTGAAGCGTTTTGGTGTTACATATGATGCAGTTTTAACTGCGATGCGTGATATTCGCGGTAATCAGCGTGTAACAGATCAAAATCCTGAAGATAAATATCAGGTTCTTGATAAGTACTGTAAAGATTTAACAGAGCTTGCAAAGCGCGGAAAGCTTGATCCTGTAATTGGCCGTGATGAAGAGATTAGGCGTGTCATGCAGGTTCTTTCAAGGCGGACAAAGAATAATCCAGTTCTGATTGGTGAGCCTGGTGTTGGAAAAACAGCAATTGCGGAGGGCCTTGCCGGACGTATAATTAGTGGAGATGTTCCCGACTCAATTAAGAATAAAAAACTTCTTGCCCTTGATTTGGGCGCTTTAATAGCTGGCGCAAAATTCCGTGGAGAATTTGAAGAGAGGCTAAAGGCTGTTATTACTGAAATAGGCGCGGCTGACGGGCAAATAATTTTATTTATTGATGAACTTCATACGCTTGTTGGAGCCGGTGCCGCCGAAGGTTCTACTGATGCTTCAAATCTGTTAAAACCTGCTTTGGCCCGTGGAGAGCTTCATGCTATTGGTGCGACAACTCTTGATGAATACCGAAAATATATTGAAAAAGATCCGGCTCTTGAAAGACGTTTTCAGCCAGTTTATACAAAGGAACCATCAGTAGAAGATACTATTTCTATCCTGAGAGGCCTGCAGGAGCGCTATGAGGTTCATCATGGGGTTAGGATTAAAGATGAAGCTCTTATTGCTGCTGCGGTGCTTTCTGACCGATATGTGACGTCGCGATTTCTTCCAGACAAGGCGATTGATCTTGTAGATGAAGCTGCGAGCAGGCTTAAAATGGAAATTGAAAGTCAGCCCACTGAACTTGATAAAATTGAGAGAAAGATACTTCAGCTTAATATAGAGAAACAGGCGTTATCCAGAGAAGATGATGAGGCGTCAAATGAGAGGCTGAAAAATATTTCAAAAGAGCTTTCATCGCTTCAGACCAAAAGGGACGCAATGCATCTTCAATGGACAAATGAAAAAAAAGTAATAACAGGAATTAGAGACCTTAAAGCTGAACTTGAGGAGCTTCGTGCTGAAGAAGTAAGAAATGAACGTGATGGTAATCTTCAACGTGCTGCTGAAATTAAACATGGATTAATTCCTCAGAAACAGGCTGAAATTGCCGCAAGCAGTTTGAAACTTGGAGAGCTGCAGTCAGGAAATAGCCTTTTGCGGGAAGAGGTTGAAGAAGAAGATATTGCCTCTGTTGTTTCAACCTGGACAGGAATTCCTGTTTCTAAGATGCTTGCGTCTGAGATGGAGAAATTCTTGAAACTTGAAGAAACTCTTGAAAAGAGGGTTGTTGGGCAGGATTATGCTATTCAGGCGGTAGCAGACGCAATAAGGCGTAATAAAACCGGACTCGCGGATGAAAACAAGCCTCTTGGATCTTTTATTTTTATTGGGCCAACCGGTGTGGGTAAGACTGAGCTTGCCAAGACTCTTGCTGATTTTCTTTTCAGTGATGAGAAGGCTCTTACCAGAATAGATATGAGCGAGTATATGGAAAAGTTTTCTGTTTCACGTCTTGTTGGAGCGCCTCCGGGATATGTCGGCTATGATGAAGGTGGTCAGCTTACAGAGGCTGTGCGAAGGCGTCCTTATTCAGTAATACTTTTTGATGAAATTGAAAAGGCTCATCCGGATGTTTTTAATATACTTCTTCAGATGCTTGATGACGGCAGACTTACAGATAGTCAGGGACGGGTTGTAGATTTTACTAATGCTATAATTATTATGACGAGTAATCTTGGCAGTGAACTCCTTTTGAATTGTGATGACCCGGATGAAGTGCATGATGATGTTATGACTCTATTGCGTTCTACTTTTAAGCCTGAATTTCTCAACAGAATTGATGAAATTATTTCTTTCAAACGTCTTGGTCAGGAGCAGATAACAAAGATTGCGTCTATTCAGCTTGAGTTGTTAAAAAAGCGTTTGGGGTCTAAAAAGATTAAGCTGCATTTTGAGGATGATGCTGAAAAGTTTATTGCGAAAGCTGGGTATGATCCTGTTTATGGTGCAAGACCTTTAAAGCGTACAGTCCAGAATCTTGTTCAGAATCCAATGGCAAAGCTTATGTTAGCAGGAAAAATAAAGGAAGGTGATTCTGTTATTGTTAAGAAGACAGAAGAAGGTCTTGAGTTTATATGCAGCTAGGTTTTTGCTGTTTTCTATAAGTTGAATTTATGCCTGTTTTTTTATAATATTGCTCTGTTTTACAGGGGAGACTTATATGGCAAAACTATGGCAGAAAAATTATGAATTAAATGAGCTTGTAGAAAAGTTTACAGTAGGAAGAGATTATGAGCTTGATCAGGCTCTTGTCCCTTCTGACTGTGTTTCTAGTATTGCTCATGCGAAGATGATTAATTCAATAGGAATTATTACTGATGAAGATCTTGAACAGCTTGTTTCAGGACTTAAGGAAATAATAGAGCTTCATCAAAAAAATGAATTTGCAATAGAACGATCAGATGAAGATTGTCATACTGCTATAGAAAATTATCTAACAAAAACTGTTGGAGACGCAGGTAAGAGAATTCATACCGGGCGATCAAGAAATGATCAGGTTCTTACTGCTTTGAGAATGTATAGCCGGGCGGCTGTGCTTGATCTTCTTGAACGGGGTGTAGGTCTTGTAAAAACTATACTTAATTTTGCCGCGGAAAATAGTGATACCCCCATGCCGGGGCGTACTCATATGCAGGTCGCAATGCCTTCATCTGTTGGGCTTTGGGCTTCTGCCTGGGCTGAAGAGCTTATTGATAGTTTAAAAAATCTTCAGTCTGTTTATACTCTTTTAGATCAATGTCCTCTTGGCGCGGCGGCAAGTTATGGTACTTCTCTTCCTCTTAATCGTGAAATGACTGCGAAATTGCTTGGTTTTGCCAAAATTCAGAATAATGTTTTGTATGTTAATAATTCACGTGGACGTCTTGATTCTCTTGTATTAAACGCTTTGGAGCATTCTGTTCTAATTTTGAGCAGTGCTGCTCAGGATCTGATTCTTTTCTCATTGCCTGAGTTCGGGTATTTCAGTTTGCCGGCGGAACTTTGTTCGGGCTCCAGTATTATGCCGCAAAAGAAAAATCCTGATGGGTTAGAGCTTATGAGAGCCAAGTCTGCAGCAATTTCATCATACGCAATGAATGTAAAACAGATTGTAAGATCGTTGCCTTCAGGCTATAACCGTGATTTTCAGGAAACTAAAGAGCCTTATTTAAGGGCTATAGAGCTTGCAGGTCAGTGTTTTGATATTATGAATCTAACTTTTGCTAAATTGATAGTAAATAAGGATAAGCTTATTAAAAGTTTTACTCCTGAAATTTTTGCTACAGACGTTGCTTATGATTTGGTTGCTGGTGGAAAAAGTTTTCGTGACGCTTATAAGGAGGTAGGGCTTAATCTTGAGTCTTTAGGAAATCTTGATCCTGTAACCGTTAATAAGTCTCGTGTGTCTACTGGTACTGCCGGAAGGCTTAATCTTGATTCTGCTGTATCTGAAATTGAGGAAGTTGAGCAAAATGTTCTGGGTAAAAAATCTGTTATAGCAGAAGCTTTGAAGTCGCTTTGTGGAATGGATGTTTCTCTTCTTTAAAACTCTTCTTTTTTTGTTCAGGTCTTATTGATAAAAAACTCCTCTGAGTAGAGGGTTTTGAAATTATTTTTCTAAATTGTGATTTAAAATGGTAAAGAGGGGAGCTTTCGCTCCCAGTGAATAAAATATTTATTCCGAAAAGTTTTGTTTTAACGCTTCGGCAATATAGATCGGAAGAGC
>JAQQAK010000428.1 GCA_028527945.1 Spirochaetaceae bacterium | reverse complement strand
ATTTCTGCTACAACATTTGAAAAAGAATAATCTCCAACTTCTTCTGCCGCATCAAAAGCAAAATCATCAGCATTAGTATCTTCAAAATTACCCGCGTAAAGAAGCGGGATTAGAAACAATACCAGAGCAGCAGAAGAGATCGTAAGCTGCCTGGAAAAAAAACTCTTCAAAACAAGTCTCCTTAAAATGTGGCCCTGTCAACTCAATATAAAAGACAGACCATATACACCCCTGAAGAAAAAGAATAAATATGTCATAAAAAAGGGGAATTACCATCGGATGAACAATCCAATTAAAAAATATGTTTATTTAAAAATTATGTCTACTTGACCTAACTCTTTTTCAATGAACGATAATCTGCCTGATTAAGAATAAAAGGTCAAGACTATAATCTTTGATAGAATGATTTTTAACAAAGTTTTCTATTAAAAAGATCAAGCTTTTAGAATATATTACTTTTTTAATTAATCAATTTTTCATAAAAAACAAATATTTTTCACCTCGCAATTAGACATTATCAAGGTTTCCTGATATCCTTTCTGCAACTATATACAATAATAAAGGGGAAAAAAAATGAAAAAAACGCTTCATATTTTCATGACTCTACTTATGCTTACAACAAGCATGACTCTTTTCGCTTCAGGACAGCAGGAGTCAGATGGTAAAATCGTAATAGCTTCAGACTGTACATGGCCACCAATGGAATTTGTTAACGAAGACAAGGAAATTGTTGGATACGATATAGACTTCATAAGAGCTGTTGCTGAAGAAGCTGGATTTGAAGTTGAGATCAGAAATACTGCATGGGACGGAATCTTTGCGTCACTTGGAAACGGTGAATGCGATGCAGTTATTTCATCTGTAACAATTACAGACGAAAGAAAAAAGACTATGGACTTTTCTACACCTTACATCAATGCCGGACAGGTTCTTATTGTTACAAAAGACAGCAGCGCTGTTACTCTTGCAGATCTTGCAGGAAAAGAACTTGGTGCTCAGATTGGAACAACCGGAGCTATTGCTATTGACGAATCAGACGCTACTCTAAAATCATATGATGAACTTGGTCTTGCTATAGCAGATCTTGCAAATGGAAGAATTGACGGCGTTGTTGCAGATACACCAATTGCCGCAAACTATGTTTTACAGAATGATACTTACAAAGAACAGCTTAAAATTGTGGGAGACACTTTTACAGAAGAATACTATGGTGTTGCTGTAAAAAAAGGAAATGCAGAAGTTCTTGAACTAATCAACAAGGGTATTAAAGCAGTTCAGGAAAAAGGTATTGATAAAGAGCTGGAAGCAAAGTGGCTGAGGTAAATAAAGATACCAAAATCGAAGTTACCGATGGTGCTTTAATTCCAGATCAGGCTGAGAATTCAATTTTCTCAGCCTGGAATATTGCATTCTTCGGAGCCTTGATAATACTGATAATCCTGCCTATTGCGTCACCGGATCCGTACAGAGATATTCTAAAATTTATACCTGACGGAATTCTTACAACCTTTAAAGTAACAATTTTGTCTATTATTTTTGCTCTTGTTGTCGGCCTTTTTGCTGGATTGGGTCGTCTTTCCAGAATTAAAATAATAAACCGAATAGCTACAATTTATGTTGAAGTTGTAAGAGGAATTCCTCTTCTTGTTCAGTTATTCTACATATATTATGCCCTTGGAAAGGTTGTTCAGCTACCAAGATTGACTTCTGCTATTATAGCAATGACTTTCTGTTATGGCGCGTATATGGGGGAAATTTTCAGAGCTGGTATTCAGGGAGTGCCGCAGGGACAAATGGAAGCTGCGTTAGCCCTTGGAATGTCACGAACTCAAGCATTATGGAAAGTAATAATTCCACAGACGTTTAGAATAATTCTTCCGCCTGTTGGAAACGAGTTTATAGCCCTTCTAAAAGATTCATCTCTTGTATCAATTCTTGCAGTAGCAGACCTGCTAAGGCGTGGTAGAGAATTTGCGTCAACATCATTTCTATACTTTGAAACGTACACTATTGTGGCGTTAGTATACCTTGTAATAACGCTATTTCTCTCAAGACTTGTAGCAACAATGGAAAAAAGGATGAAAATAAATGGCAGAACATAGAATCCTGATAAAAGACGCCTGCAAATATTTTGGTGATGTGAAAGCGCTTAACAATGCAAACCTTGAAATAAAACCAGGAGAGGTTGTTCTTGTTATTGGACCATCTGGAAGCGGAAAAAGTACAATGCTTAGATGTGTAAATAAGCTTGAATCTGTTACTTCCGGTGAAATATACATTGATGATGACTGTGTAACTGCTCCCGGAGCAGATATTAGAAAAATACGTGAAGATGTCGGGATGGTTTTTCAAAGTTTCAACCTTTTTAAACATCTAACAGTTTTACGTAACATAACGCTGGCTCTTACAACCGTAAAGAAAACACCAAAAGCGGAAGCAGAAGAGATAGGAAGAAAACTTTTAGCTCGAGTAGGTCTCGCAGATAAAGAAAAAGCATATCCAGGACAGCTTTCAGGCGGACAACAGCAAAGAGTAGCAATCGCAAGAGCTCTTGCCATGAACCCAAGAGTAATGCTCTTTGATGAACCGACATCAGCTCTCGATCCAGAAATGATCAAAGAAGTACTTGATGTAATGCTGGATTTAGCAAAAGAAGGAATGACAATGATGGTTGTTTCTCACGAAATGGGATTTGCTAAAGCTGCGGCAGATAAAGTAGTTTTTATGGCTGACGGTGAAATAATAGAAATAGGCAGTCCTGAAGAAATTTTCGATAATCCAAAAGAAGAGCGGACAAAAACCTTTCTTCAGCATATACTTTAGGATATGCTGAAACGAATAAAATTTGTAATTCTATTTTTTATATGTCTCTATCCTTTAAATGCTTTTTCAGAGGATGGAGATATTCTTACAATTAGTTATTCATCCGGCGGTATTCAACTGGATCCTGCCCATTCTTACACAACAACAGAGGCTCAGCTTTTTACAGCAATTTATGAAGGCCTTGTTACATATAACCCTTTAACACTTGAACCAACTCCCGGAGCCGCTTCAAAATGGATTATTTCACCTGATGGAAAAACATATACTTTTTTTCTTAGACCTGAAGGACGCTACTGGAACGGAGAAACTGTAACAGCATCTGATTTTAGAGACGCATGGCTCAGGCTTCTTAATCCAGAAGAACACGCTGAATATTCATTTATGCTTGATGTAATTGAAGGCGCGGCAGAATACAGAACAGGCAAGCTGAAAGATCCTGAAAAAGTGGGAATAAAAGAAATAAGCCCCCTGACTCTTCAGATAAAACTTAAAGAGCCTGCTGATTATTTTTTAAAGATACTTTGCCATCACGCATTTTCTCCGGTAAATCCTTTAAACATAGAAGATGGAAAATGGAAAGAAGGCCCATCAGCAATTGGAAACGGCCCGTTTATGCTCTACTCCAATTCAAATGATGAAATAATATTCAAGAAAAATAAACTGTACTGGGATGAAAGTAATATTAAACTTTCTGAATTACACGTTATATTCTCTGATGACGCAGATACTATTACAGAACAGTTTAATGAAAGCAAAATTCTTTGGGCACCCTCAGGAGTTTATTACTCAAAACTCAAACACCCTGACAACATTGTTACAAACCCTCTTTTTGGAACTACTTACTTTTATTTCAAAGGAGATAGTGGAGCACTCAAAGACTCCAGAGTCAGACGTGGACTATGCTTAATGCTTCCATGGGAACAAATTAGGAGCCAAAAAAACTTTTACATCCCGTCACAAACACTTGTACCATCAATTCCCGGATATCCTCTTAATGAAGGAATAAACAAGCGGGAAATGCAGGAAGCACTACAATTACTATACAAAGCAGGATACCAAAAAGGCAAAGGAATAGGCACAATCAGGATTCGTATTCCGGAAAGCCGTGATGATATGTACATAGCATCAATATTCAAAGATACATGGGAAAAATTCCTTGATGTAAAAGTTGAAATTGAGGTTTTCAAATATGATGAATATTTTGATAAACTAAAAGAGCCTGAATATTCTATGGGAATAACATCATGGGTTGGAGATTACGCGGATCCCCTTACGTTTTTACAGATGTGGACATCTGACAGCAATCTAAATGATTCTGGATATAAAAATCCTGAGTACGACGAACTTCTTCATAAATCATTAGGAGAAAAGAATACAAAAGAACGCTACAAACTCATGGCTGGAGCCGAAAAGATTTTACTTGATGGAGGAATAGTAATTCCACTTCAAAATTATCCGGCATTCAATGCCGTTAACCTAAGTGTTCTGCAAGGCTGGTACCCTAATGTTTTGGATATACATCCTTTTAAATACATGTTTATTCTTAAACCTAAAGTACCAAACGGTGCGACTTAATACAGTCAAAACCAACAATATAAAAGCTCCAACAAGAAAGAAGTCTTACTTGTGGGAGCCTTTTTTTAAAAATACTAATTATTCTTTTTTATAAGCTCAGCACGAATTTCATCAAACTTCTTTTTATCAATATTATAGAAATGTAGAATTACAGCAGACAAGGCTATAAAAATTATAGGTATAAAAGTTAGAGTACTTAATATTCCAGATAAAGCTAATGGAGTCTGTGTTGAACTTTGAGCTACGTAGCCGGTAAATTGAAGAGTCCAGGCAGCAATACCTCCAGCAAGAGCCGTGGCAAGTTTTTGGCTAAAACTAAAAAATGAATAAATAACACCTTCTGATCTTACCCCTGTAAGAGCTTCACCATACTCAACAGTATCAGGAAGCATTGCCCAGCCAAGAGTTGATACTACTGTAAAACCAAAACTAGAAATTGCAGCCATTACAAGAACAGCAACCAGATTAGTATGAGGAATAAAATGAAAGATTAGTGAACCTGCAATGGCAATTACAGTTCCAATCATGTAAGTACCTTTTTTATCAAATCGTTTTGTAGCCTCAGGAATAAGCAGGTTAGCTATAATCATAGACAGAACAACAATTCCCATAAAAATAGGGACAAGAGAGCTGTTCCCCATATTATAGCTGACAAAATATATTACAGAAGCCTCACGTATATACTCTGCTGTAGCACCAAGAAGAAATGCTATAGTAAGAATCATAAGCTGCTTATTTTTTGAGACAATACGAAAGGTTTCAGCAATTCCGTAAGTGCTTTTTTTCCTTTTTCCATTTTCAAGTCCGGCTTCCCTCATGGGCCTACCAGTTGCCATAAAACAAACCTGAAAGATTATAAAAGCTATTGCTGAATATATGATTGCGGTATAGAAATAACCTGTCTTCAGGTTTTGAAAAAAGCCTGTAAGCGGCTCTGTAGCAACAGACACAATAATTACACCACCAAGCATAAACAGCATTCTTACAGAAGACAGCGAAGTTCTCTCTTGAGAATCTCCAGTCAATTCAGCTGTCATTGACGCGTATGGAATACTAATCATTGTGTACAGCATTCCCCAGACAAGGTATGTAACCGCGGCATAGATAGTTTTTCCTGTAGCAGAGATTTCAGGTACTCTAAAAAGCAATATTGTTGCCAAAGCAAGTGGAAGAGATGCGTATCTCAAATAGACACGCGAACGGCCATGTTTTGATTCCGTACGGTCAATCAGCATTCCCATCATTGGGTCATTTACAGCATCCCAGATTCTTGCCCCAAGAAAAATAGCACCAACAACACCCGGCGCAATTCCCGCGACATCAGTAAAAAAATAAAGAAGATACAATACTGAAAGTTGGAACATCAAGTTATTGGCAAGATCTCCAATACCATACCCAATCTTTGTTTTTAAAGTAATCATCACCTCAACTCCTTAATCATATATTTTGTGATAATTTCAAAAATCAAAGACTCATAGAGCAAGACTACAAGTCTTCAAAAAATTCTGAAATTATAAACATAAGAACCTCTTGCAACACTCGTAAAGAAACAACAAAAGGCTCTAAAGAAAATCTTATTCTATAGCCTCTTTTACCATATGATTTTTACAAACCTCGGCATAATACTCAGCGCTGGGTCTGACATGCCGTTCCATTGTATTATAATCAACCTCAATAAGACCAAATCTTGGCCCATAACCATCATTCCATTCCAGGTTATCAAGCAGAGACCAATAATAGTAACGTCTTACATCTACACCATCATCTAAAAGATGTTTTACCTCTTTTAGATGCTCTCTTATAAAAGAAGCTCGCTTTCCATCGTCAGCATCTGGTAATCCGTTCTCGGTAACATGAATAGGCAGCTTATATTTGTCCCAGCATTTTTTTATAACCTTATACAGTCCGGGAGGATATATTTCCCAGCCAAGATCATTTTTTCTCTCATCAGGAACATTCGGATCAAAATCTATTGTCCCAAAAAGAGCGCCAGGATTAAGAGTTGGAGTAATAATATGTCTGGAATAATAATTTACTCCTATAAAATCACAGTAACAGCCTTTTCCTTCAGGATAGCCAGATCCCAGAGGGGCAATAAGCTGACCTTCAACCATACCCTTAAAATAGACAGTTTGAAATAATCTGGTTATAAGCCCTCTACCAAGTGAAGCTAAAAGCCCTTTTCTTGAAGATTCAAAATAGGCAAGATGATGAGCAAAGCCGACAGCGGTTTCTCCGGAAAAGCCTTTTTCTGTTCTGATCCGATGAATAAGCTTATATGCCTTTATGTGAGCTATAACCATATTACGGGAAACCTTAAAATAAGACTTCATATCTCCAAAATGCCCGGGAGGATATTTTCCGTCCATATATGTATCATTAGCAAAAACATTCGGCTCGTTTATTGTACACCACTCATTAACGATATCTCCAAATTCTTCTACAACTTTTTCACAAAAACTTATGAAATCTTCAACAGCAGTATCTGCCGTCCATCCACCTTTATCCTGAAACCATTGAGGACATGAAAAATGATGAAGAGTCACAAGAGGCAATATACCTTTCTCTCGAAGAAGACTAAGCTCTTCTCTATAATGTGCTATTCCATCTGAAGACCATTTTCCCTTGGATGGTTCTATGCGGCTCCACTCAATACTCATTCGATAACACTGCTGATTAAGTTCTGCCAAAAGGTTTATATCTTCTTTAAAACGATTATAATGATCCGCGCCAGTTAAACTGCTCTCACCATTTCCGACTTTACCGTCAAGAGACCACTGATACCAATTACAGTTTTTGTCTCCGCCTTCAATTTGTGTCGCCGCTGTCGCGGAACCAAGAAGAAGCTTCTTCGGTAAGTTAAAATCTGCCATATTATTTTCTCTCCATTTATGCTTTACGCTCTGCTGAAATTGCGTCTATATAAAGTTCAATTTGGCACCGAATCATCTCTGTTCCAGACACACCAAATTCATCTTTTATCATCTTTCCCCGCAAAGCTGCTCTTTGAGCAGTACCCCACAAAACAGTACTAAGTGTTGGTATAAATACTTCCGGGCGCTTTGGTAGAACAATTGAGCCGTCTTCAATACCATTATGAACAAGCTCAGATAGAATATCTTCATAAACCTTTGACGCGTTAAAAAAACGCGCGGCAAGGTCTTTTGACGGACTGTATTTTCGCTTTTCATTAAAATAAAAATCAAACTCCCCCATAAAACGAAGCATAGGTCGTCTTTTATCCAAATAATCTGTTAAATCAAAAAGGAAGGTAGAAAACTTTTCTATCCCGCTTCCTGAAATAGACTCTTTCAAACTACGCTGATAGTCATTCATTTCTTCCAGTAAAAAAATTGCTACTTCAAAAAAAAGATCTTCTCGTAAAGGAAAATAACGGTAAATAGTCCTTCGATGGATATTAGCAGCTTCCGATACAATCTCCATCGATGTTTTAGCCAATCCTTTTTCAAGAAGAACCGATGCAGCAGCCTCTATTATTGTTTGCTGAGTAGTAACTCGCTTTCCCAAAGCTCATCTCCATAATGTCACAGTGTGTGACATTATGTTAACATACGACTTCTCATAAATCAAGCAAAAAGATACTGTAGTTGAAACTTATCCGATATTTACTATTTCGCAAAAAAAAGCTATAATAGTTGTATATGTCATCAGTAGAAAAGATAGAAACAACCTTTAAGGTTAACCAGGAAATAGTATACCCACTTCAGGGTGTAGGAAAAATTACAAGCATTGAAGAAAAACTGTTCAAAGGGAAGAAAGTTCTTTATTATATTATCTTTCTTGAAGTTTCTGATATGACAGTTATGGTTCCTTGTGACAAAGCAGAAGGCCTTGGAATAAGAGCAATTGTAAGCGAAGAAGAGTCAATGAAGGCTCTAAAACTCATTTCAGAAGACTATGAACCAATTACTGCGGACTGGAAAATGAGATACCAGATGAATCTGGATCTCCTAAAAAGCGGAAGCGTTTCTGATATTGCAACCGTTGTGAGAACGCTTTATCACAGAAGTAAAGTCAAAGAATTACCTATTCTTGAGCGTAAATTATTTGACAACGCGCTAAAATTACTGGTTGATGAGATTTCCTTCTCACTTGGTAAAACAAAATCAGAGGTAGAACAGCTAATATTTAGCAAAATAGAAACTGAATAATGACTTCCAAAAACCAGTCGAACCACTGTTCAAGCTTCCTTATTACAGCAGCCGGTTCAAGCAGCAGGATGGGAGACGGAATAAAGAAAGAGTTCCGTCTTCTAAACAACAAACCTGTTATCGTTTCCGTAATTGAAACATTCTTGGACAGCGGACTTTTTGATTACGGACTAATAACATTCAAATCAGGAACAGAAGACGAATTAAGATCTCTTTTACAGGCTCTTGATAAAAAAATTGCAAAACTAAAAAAGCCTTTAATATTTTGTGAAGGCGGCACAGAAAGACAACATTCAGTCAGACTCGGCTTACAAAAACTTTCAACAGATATTCCCGAACTCAATAATAATGGTATTGTTCTAATTCATGATGGAGCAAGACCCTGGCTTACAAAAGAACTTATTCGCAATGTTTCTGAAGGAGTGATTAACCATGGAGCCTGCGCTCCAGCAATACCGTCTGTAGACGCAATGAAAGAACTTAACGAAAACGGAATAATAAGCCGACATCTGAACAGAGCCACTACGATAGGAATTCAAACCCCACAGGGCTTTACTTTCAAAGAAATTCTTGAGGCACACAATAAAGCAGAAACAGACAACGTAAAATATATTGATGATACCGAAATTTTCAGCACTTATTCAGGACATGTTTATACCGTTCCCGGAGATATCAAAAACAAGAAAATTACCTACAACGAAGATTTGAATACACAGAAAGAAAAAGGGGCTGAGACTTGAGAATTGGACAAGGATGGGATATTCACCGACTTGAAAGCGGAAGAGAGCTAATCTTGGGAGGAGTCCTTATAGATGCGCCCTATGGTTCTGTAGCCCATTCTGATGGGGATGCTCTGACTCATGCTATTATTGATGCAATTTTGGGAGCAATAGCCGCAGGTGATATAGGTTCTCACTTTCCGGATACAGATCCTGCTTACAAAGATGCTGATAGCATGGAACTTCTTTCAAAAACCTGCAAGATAATATCTGAAGCAGGCTTTAGAATAGTAAATATAGATTCGACTATCATCTTACAAAAACCAAAATTAAAAGATTATATAATCAAAATAAGAGAGCGGATAGCCAAAACAGTTGGAATTGAAATCTCTTTAGTCTCAGTAAAAGCTAAAACAAATGAGGGGCTTGGCGAAACCGGAGCCTGTAAAGCAGTAAAGACTCAGGCCGCAGTACTTTTAGAAGAAAAATGAGTGCTGAAAAAATGGTACTGCCACCAGATTGGCAAAAGATTTTTGAAAACTTAAAATCTGCTATTCCGAAAAGCATTCTTCCGTCAATTTCTGAAATTGCAGAAATTGATAACGATCCATATAGAGTCCTTTTTTCAACAATCCTGTCGCTAAGAACACGCGATGAGGTAACTCTTAAATCTTCAAACAAACTTTTTAAAGCTGCTCCAGATATTGAAACTTTAAATAGTTTATCTGAAGAAAAAATAGCAGAAACAATATACCCGGCAGCATTTTACAATAACAAAGCAAGAAGCATAAAAAAGTGCGCGGCAATAATCATACGAGATTATAACGGAGAGGTTCCCTCTAACAGAGATGAACTTTTAAAGCTTCCGGGAGTAGGAAGAAAAACTGCAAACCTCACTCTTAACCTGGGATTTAAAATAGACGCTATTTGTGTAGATACTCATGTTCATAGAATTTCTAACAGGACTGGCTGGGTAAAAACTAAAACACCAGACGAAACAGAATTTAGAATGGAAGAAATTCTACCTAAAAAGTTTTGGATCCCGTTAAACGAAGTACTAGTCAGCTATGGTCAAAAGATCTGCACACCTCAATCTCCATGGTGTTCAAAATGTACAATCCCTGAATACTGCGCAAAAATAAATGTTCAGAAGAATAGATAATAATTAATCAGATACATCACCAGCTCCGACTAAAAGCTCGGCCTTTGACTCTTCAGGAGGTTCATCACCTTCAATATCACTGTCAAAATCATTGTCATCAGACATAGTAAAATCGTCATTGGTTTCCATATTTTCAACTAAATCATCAGATATGACATCTTCTGCATCGTCAGATTCAGTTTTAAATTGCTCAGCCTCATGCTCTAACTCATCATTGATTTCACCAAGGCTTCCGCATAAGTCAGTAACCTGAACCATTGCTTGGCTAACATGACTTATACCTGCAGTAATTTCATTCGCGGAAGCAGAAACATCTGTTGTAACATTTAAAACAACATCAATCGCGGCGGTAACACCTTCTGAAGCCTCTATCATATTCTTACTGCCAGAATTAACCTTGGCAGAAACATTGTTAAGCCTGTCCATAGCTTCAAGAATCTGCTTTCCTGCGACATGAAGCTCACCCATATTCAAACTTATTTCATCCAATGAATTTGCAACACCATGAACGTCTCTGTCTATATCTTCAAAAGCGGCTTCAGTCTCTTTTCCTGAATCAGAAGCTGTTTTAATTGTATCAACAACATCTTTCAGAACTCCGCTAATCTGCTTTGAATTATGAGAAGACGCTGTCGCAAGCTTTCTAATTTCATCTGCTACAACCGCAAACCCCCGCCCATATTCTCCGGCATGAGCCGCTTCTATTGCGGCATTCATTGCAAGCAAATTTGTCTGGCTTGAAATCTGTTGAATAATTCCTGCCATACCTTTTATTTCATCAAGCC
>JAQQAK010000427.1 GCA_028527945.1 Spirochaetaceae bacterium | reverse complement strand
TCGTATACAGACAATTGTAAAATCATATAAGAAGAAGTATGCCAATAGAGTTTTGCTTCTTGATGCAGGAGATTTATTTCATGGCACAACATTCGCCAATTTATCAAAAGGCGCGAATGTCGCGAAAATTGTTGATTCAATGGAATATGACGCAGTAGCAGTAGGGAACCACGATATCAATTTCGGAGTGGAACGTTTGAGAGAACTTGATACAATGATGGAAAACACTACAATATTGTCTGCCAATCTTAAAATGAAAGATGGAAGCACACCTTTTACTCCATATATAATAAAAGAAATAGGCTATAAAGGGAAAATCAAGGTTGGTATTTTTGGTATAAGTACACCTGAAACGATGTTTAAAGCTTCTCCTGAGTATGTAAAAGACTTGGTTTTTGAAGATCCTGTTGAAACTGCTAAAAAAATGGTAGATGAGCTGCGCGGTAAAGTTAATTACATAATCTGTCTTTCGCATCTTGGGGTAAATCATAGCTATGAATGGACCAGTATTGATATAGCAAAAAATGTTAGAGGTATTGATTTGATTGTTGACGGACATAGTCATACTATCCTCGAAGAAGGTCTATTTATTATGGGAACCCCTATTGTTCAAGCTGGTTATTCAGATAAATATCTTGGTGTTGTTAAAGTTCATCTAGGTAAAAATGGTGCAGAAGAAGATTGCAGTCTTATAAGTATGTCTGATGCTGCTTCATATAATGAGAATTCATATATTCTTGAAACTGCAGAGGCTCTTGAAGAAGCGAATAAACAGGTTACTACGCAGGTTATAGGATATACACCTGAGGATCTGGACGGAGAGC
Source organism: Spirochaetaceae bacterium (assembly GCA_028527945.1). Classification (GTDB taxonomy): domain Bacteria; phylum Spirochaetota; class Spirochaetia; order UBA9216; family UBA9216; genus Thalassospirochaeta. The sequence continues at coordinate 1,875 of JAQQAK010000427.1, read as the reverse complement.
GTATTCATGTAAGAACCGGAAAGACCAATCTTGGCACATTGATTGCTGATTCAATGAGAATAGAATCAGGTGCGGATTTATCTCTTATAAACGGTGGAGGGATTAGAGATTCTATAAAAGCAGGGAATATAACTAAAGGTCAAATCCTACAGGTTTTACCGTTTGGTAATACTTTGCGCGTGACTGAGGTTTCAGGCAAAATAATAAAAGAAACTTTGGAGCATGGGGTTATGAATCTTCCTCAGCCAGCAGGAAGATATCCGCATGTGAGTGGTGTAACATTTGATGTTGATATAGAGCAGGCGGTAGGACAACGTATTTCAAATATAAAGATTGATGGGCAGGCAATTGATATGGAAAAAATATACAAGCTTGCTACTATAGATTTTCTTATTCTTGGTGGAGATGAGTACAGCATGTTGAATAAAGGTAAAGTTATTAAAGAGTTAGGAACTATAGATGAAGTTTTTGCTTCTTATTTGAAAAATAAAAATAGTAATAATTTTTCAGAACATAAAAACTTAAATGCTGAAGTACAGGAGATTGCGCAATGAGAAAATACGTTTTAACAGCTTTGGCTATTGTAAGCTGGCTGTTAACGGTATCAGCTTGTGACCTGTTTCAGACAGATGAAACAGGTTGTGAGATTACTTCTTTTTTAATAAATGATACTAAGGCTACAATAGATCAGGAACAGGGGATAATTGTTGTACCTCTTTTAAAAGATGCTGATTATGATGTTACTACTTTGATTCCAAGTTTTGAATTCAAAGGCGATTCTGTAAAAGTTGACAGTACTATTCAAACAAGTGGTAAAACTGCTCAAGATTTTACAACATATAAAACATATGTTGTTGCATCTGGTAGTGATACCAAAAAATATAATGTATATGTTTATCTTACCGGAAAAATTATTGTATTGACTGGTGAATATTTTGCTGAAGAAGCCGACAAACTAGGTGACTATTTTGCTTACTCCATTAAAGGTTCTACAAAGTGGGCATGGAGTGATGCTGGTGGTACAGCTGAATATGTACAAATAACAGGATATTATGCAGATGATGGTGACAAAGCTAATGATGATTGGTTGATAAACAGTGAAGCTCTTGATCTTTCTAATTATTCTGAAGTTTATGTGAGATTTGATTCTTGTATGAACTACGATGATACTAATTCAGGTATACAATTCTTTGTATCATCTGATTATGCTGGAAGCGGATCTCCATCATTAGCCACTTGGACTGATTTTTCAGATTCTGCAAATTGGTCAGAAGGGAGCTGGGCCTGGATAAGTTCCGAACGTATAGATATAAGTAAGTTTGCAGGAGAGTCTTCTGTATATATAGGTTTTCGTTATTATTGTACAGAAAATGAACAGGATACTTGGGAGCTGGATAATATAGAAATATTTGCGACGTATTAAAAAAAACGGGCTGTGAAAACAGCCCGAAATTAATCAATATACTTTTACAGGTTTTCTACGTCAGCGGAATAATCTATTCCTTCTACTCCGAAACCATGCATATTTAAGAAATCATTCATATAACCGTCAATATCACAAATATCTTTTAGATTACTATCATTTACTGTCGTCCAATATTTTGATACTTCTTCCTGAATATCAGATCTCATTTCAAGATTATCCATTCGAACACGGCCTTTATCGTCTATGTTCAGATTATCAGAATAAAGTTCATCGAAGAGTCTGTACATCTGTTCAATACAGCCTTCATGTAGACCTTTTTCTTTCATTATCTTGAAAAGGATTGAAATATAAAGTGATATAGCAGGAATAACTGCGGCAGCTCTTGTTACCACTGCTTTATTAACAGAAATGAAAGCCTTTCCTTTTACAGCAGATTTCATTTTTTCATT
>JAQQAK010000426.1 GCA_028527945.1 Spirochaetaceae bacterium | reverse complement strand
ATTTTTTAAAAAATATAATAATATTAATTATACATCCAAGGTTGATATTTCAAACCAGGTAAAAAAACAGATCATTCTTGCTAAAAAGTTCTCAAAAAAAGATTTAGATACCCAAATTATATATTCTGCTTTCTCAAGATTTCTTCCTGAAGAAATAATAAATGACCTTTTAATAAAAGATTCTGAAAAAGATCTTATGACAGGTGAAAACAGATCTATTGTAGCGTTATTTTCACATATAAGAAATTTTGATTATATAATGGACAATAATAATCCTGACGCAATAGTAAATTTTCTGAACCAGCATTTTACCAATATGGTAAAAATAATTAAGAAATATGGAGGCTCTGTAGATAAGTTTATAGGTGATGCTGTTTACGCTATATTTGGCGCTCCAATAAGTTATATTGATAATTCAGTAAGAGCCGCAAAAGCAGCTGTTGAAATGATAAACGAATATCAGAACATTGATTTTTCAGAAATTAACCTTCCTTCCTCAGGTTTTTCAATTGGAGTAGGATTAAATGAAGGTCCAGCAATTATCGGAAACATAGGATGCTCTGACAAGTTTGACTACACAGCTATTGGAGATACGATAAATTTGGCAGCAAGACTTGAAAGTCTTACAAAGCACTATAAAACACCTATTCTTATTTCAGAAAAGGTTAAAAATCACCTTGATAAAGAATACACTACAAGAATAGTTGATATTGCCAGAGTAAAGGGAAAAAGTGAGCCGACTAAAATTTATTCACTTGAGATTGATTCTGATAAGTTTTCTGAACAATGGTTTGATGCTTACCGGAAAGGTGTAAAAATGTATTGTATTGGTAATTGGCATACTGCAATCAATTACTTTGAAAAAGCTGATAATATAATAAAACAAGATTTTCCAACCAATCAGTTCATTGGAAGATGTAAAAACTATGCAGAAAATCCACCTATAAATTGGGATGGCTCTTCTACATTGGATTTTAAATAATTTTTGCCTCGAGCCGGCGGGCTCAAGCTTTCTTTTTTCAGATAAAAGAAAGCTTGACAAAGAAAATGACTGCCCTCCGGGGGTAGTGTAGATATATAGCGGTGTGATTCAAACATGAATTAGACTATCATCTGCTTTGGTGTAAATCAATTAAGTTTTTTATTACATTAAGAGTTTTTCTTCCATACCGTGTTCTTTTCCGTGGTTAATTCTTTCTACTCAGCAGCCAAGTCAAGAAAATATCCGTAGCTCCAGCCTTCTGTGCCGTCTTGGCGGCGGAGTTTGTACCAGTAATCCTCCATGTTGTCTATTTTTACTTTTATTCCGCTGCGGTCTAATACTTCTACCTTTTCGCCTTTTTCAAGAAAGGCTATGTGTTTGGCGTCAAGTAAAGGCCACTCGCGCATACGGACACGGTCATCGTTGAGGGTTGCTGTAGTGTGGTGGAAAAGGAGGCTAAGTTTGTCGAGGTATTCCATTTCGTTGGGGGTTTTGACAATTATTCTATGTATTTTACCATTTTTTGTATAGCCGCTCACACCATAAACAGATCCCATAACTTTTTTAAAATTATCCGTGTCATAGTAATCATATTCAATATTTCCTGAAGGTGCCAAATAATTAAAAGAGGCTTTAACCTCACCTGTTAGATCGCATACATCTAAATGGCCTAAATTGTCAGTAAAAAATAAATCATTTGTTACAAAAAATGAATTTCCACTTCCATATTTACCAATTTTCTTTCCAGTTACTAAATTACTAACAGATTTATTTTTTAAGAATGCATGCATCTTGTCAGGAGATATTCCATATATTCCATCACCTTTCATGCTTTCTAATCCATCAGATGAATCAATTGAAACATATTCATATGTTTCATCAGAATATCTGGTTGCAAGATAAATATTATTGTAATAATAAAATATATTCTTGATTTCTGTATATACAGAGCCGCCTATAATATTTTTTAAATATTCATATTCATTATTTACTGGATTATATAAATATAAATCAACATAAGCGTCCTCTTTAAAATATTTATCTCGGGTATCAGGTTTTCTCCTGCTAATAATTAATTTATCGCCTTTCTCTCCAAGTATATTGAAAATCTCTGTATATTTATCGTATTCATAAACTGTTTTTTCTTTTGGATTTATCTTATATGCCTTTACACCAGAACTTAAAAATATGTAGCCAGTTTTGTATCCTAAATAAATATATAGATCTTCCATCCATGGGAATTCCATTACATATTCTGTTTCTAAATCATAAGATGGTGCTTCTGAGAAAACTTGGCTGGTAATATGTATAAATATTAAAATGCTAAATAAGAATATTCCTTGTTTTTTATTCATCTTTATCCTCTTTTGTTATTTTGTCCCAGCAGTGCCTCGAGCCGGCGGGCTCAACCTTTCTTTTTTCAGATAAAAGAAAGGTTGACAAAGAAAATGACTGCCCTCCGGGGGATGCATAGATATATAGCGGTGTGATTCAAACATGGTTTAGACTATCATCTGCTTTGGTGTAAATCAATTAAGTTTTTTCACTACAGTAAGAGTATTTCTTTCATACCGTGTTCTTTTCCGTGGTTAATTCTTCTTACTCAGCAGCCAAGTCAAGAAAATAGCCGTAGCTCCAGCCTTCTGTGCCGTCGGAGCGGCGGAGTTTGTACCAGTAATCATTCATGTCGCCTATTTTTACTCTTATTCCGCTTCTGTCCAATACTTCTACCTTTTCACCTTTTTCAAGAAAGGCTATGTGTTTGGCGTCAAGCAGAGGCCACTCACGCATGCGGACACGGTCATCGTTAAGGGTGGCGGTTGTGGGGTGGAAGAATAGATTATTTTCTTCATAGATTTCCTGCTCACCGGGCATTTTTACAAGGATGCGTTTGCCTCCGCCCTGAGTATAATATCCATAATGAGCTTTCATTATAGTTGATAAACTTAAGCCAATATTGGGGACATCAGTTGGTTTTAAATAATGAATATCTATTAGCGTTTCCATATTTAAATTCATAATATGTCCAATTTCTTGACCTGTTTCACATGATAATAAGAAAAAATTATCATTATCAATAAAATATAAACTATCATCAAAAGCTGGATCACCACTAAATTTTATTTTCTTTACAACCTCTTTTTTTTCTATATTGTAAATTCCTATATAATTTTCGTTGTAACTTACAACCAATAAATTCATTTTATCAGGGCTTATATCATAAACTTTTGTATATTCAAGAAGTTTTGTTAATTCACCAGTTTCTTCATTAACCAAGTAAGTATTGTAAAATATGTAATCCTCATTACTTGCATAACTTGCTATATATAATGAATTGTAAAAATAAAATATATTATTTAGTTTCCCAATA
>JAQQAK010000425.1 GCA_028527945.1 Spirochaetaceae bacterium | reverse complement strand
TTTATTAAATCTATTGAATGATTCAAATATCAAAGAAGGCGAGGTTTCTAAAATCTTTGAAAAAGTATTAAACCATGAAAAAGATTGTTCCTGATTATATAAAATATCTACAGCCTCTGTAAGTTTTTCAGCCTTTTTCATATCAGATTCAGAGAAAGTCTTTGTCTTTATTGTTGTATATTTAGGAAATCCGTTATGAATTATTTCAAGATTAACTGCATTTTCAAAAAGATCGGTTGCTGGTAATACTGAGAGAGGAAATATATCTACATTATTAGGGGCTGTGCTTAACGCGAAATCTACAGAACTCTTAAAAGTTTCATAATTATCGCCTGGTAGACCGTAGATTAGATCTATTCCGAAGCATAACCCGTATTCAGACATGGTTTTACATCTGTTTATAAATTTATCCTCATTAAGGCTTCTGTTTATATTTTTTAGCGCTCTAATATTGGTACTTTGTAATCCAATCTGTAGAGAGCAATTTATTTCAGAAAACATTGAGCATAATTTTTTATTCATCAATTCAGCGCGTATTTCAAAAGTGTAGTGAGCTTCTGGATAGATGTTTATTATCTTTGTCAGAACCTCTTCCGCGTGTCTTCCGTTGTGATTGAATGTTGGATCTAATACCCAAATCTTTTTGATTTTATTCTTTCTGAATAATTTAAGTTCAGTCTCTATTCGTTTGGAGTTTATTGTTCTTATTGTTTTAAAACCTCTTGATTCGTAACAGAAGGCACAGCGATATGGACATCCCCTTGATATTTCCCACAGAATCCCTTCTGTTCTATCTTTTTTTAGAATTGTTGAATATGGTGATGCAGATATTTCAAAGTCTGTATGTTGCTTTCTTTCACTGATTCCATTTATTTTGCCTAATACTGCGTCAGCAATAAGAGGTTCTCCTTCTCCTATCATAATAGTGTCAAATAGCTTTGTTTGTTCAAATGATTCTGGTGCGGCAGTAGCCTGAGGGCCTCCAATTATAAGTTTAATGGCCTTGTTTTTACTTTTAATCTCATTTGATATTTTTATTATTGTATCAGCATTCCATAAATAGGTTGAAAACCCAATGATGTCAGGTTGTCTGTCTATAAGTTCTTCTGCAATTTTTTTATCATCTAAAGGTAGAAAATATTCAGATATAGAAATATCGGCCGCAGATGTTTGAGTGTTATTTTTTAGTGTTTCTTTAAGAATACAAGCTGCTAACGGAAAGGCTGCCGGACTTTTTTCTACATGAATTGAAACAAGAATTATTTTCATAAGCTATCAATCTATATTAAAAAATCCTGTTTATCAATTACGGAAAAACTTTTTCAACAATTCTTATCATCAAAAAAAATAGAAAATTAACTGAACAAATGTTCGCTCTATGCAAGTGTGTCTTTTTTTATTCGAACATTTAACCGTATCTTAACAGAAATTACATCTAATTTGCATGAAAGGGGATAAAAAGCTATTTGTCAAGAAAAAGTTTTAAAAAAAGTAGTTTTTATATTGACTTTTTATTTTACAGATAATACCTTATCCATAGAACAAAGATAAGAGGAGTATTTTATGACTCATAAGATAGAAATGAATGAATTACTTGAAACAATGTTTTCGAAAGATGGAATTAACTTCGAAAACGCCTATGGTTGGAACCTTCTTGCAAGGCAGGTTAGGGTTCACAACGAAGAATTGAACGAATCTTTAGGATTCAATGTAACTGAAGATGAAGCATTATTTTCATGGTACGAAAATATTTACACACCAGTTAAGAGAGCAATCGCAAGCAGAAGAGTTAGAAAATCTTTTCAGGATAAAAGCACTGGTGAAATCTTTATTGAAGTTGCTGAACATTGGAAAGAACTTGCACAGAAAAATGACGCTATTTCTGCTGAGGTAGCAGCTTATGATCTTTCTTACCGAAACAAAAAGAAGAACGGACGCTTCACTGGAATGATGAACTCTCAGAAACCTCGCGGAGGAATGCCTACTGTTGGGCAAAGTCTTGCCTAATGTGTTATAGAGGTATTTATAACGGAGAAGAGCTGTGGTTGATACATTAAGTATCTTAACTACAGCTCTTTTTTTATGCTCCAACAGCGATGAATTGTTTTTCTGCTGAAATCCGGATCAAGCGTATCATCTGTTATTTCTTTTATTGCAAAATCTTTTAAAAGGTTTTCAGATATTTTGAACTTTCTAAAGTTATTACAAAACAAAAGCAGTCCATCAGGACTGAGCTTATTCATTGTAAGCCTAATTAAGTTTTCATGATCTTTTTGTAGGTCAAATATCTCTCTTCTGTCTTTAGAGTTTGAAAATGTAGGTGGATCCAGAAATATTAAATCCCATGTTCCTGGCGCTGTTTTTAACCAGTTGATGCAGTCGCTTTTTACAAAAGAATGATCTCCATCAGCAAAACCATTAAGTTTTAAGTTTAATTTTGCCCAGTCAAGGTATGTTTTAGAAGCGTCTACAGAAGTTGTAGAGACAGCGTCACCGGCAGCCGCATAAACAGAAGCTGTTGCTGTATAACTAAAAAGGTTTAGAAATCTTTTTCCCTTTGCTTCATTTTTTATTAAAGAACGAATAGGCCTGCTGTCTAAAAAAATACCTGTATCAAGATAGGTTGTTGTATCTATAAAAAATTTTAGTCCATTTTCTTTTATAATGCGTTTGTCATTCTTCTCATTGCTTTTTTCATACTGATTTTTTCCATGCTGTTTTTGGCGTTTTTTTATTTTGAGTCTATCTTCAGGAAGTTTTAACCATGCCTGTACCGCCATTACTGCGTCTGAAAATCTTTTAGCCGCAGCAACCTTATCAATCGAAGCGGGAGCTCTATACTCCTGAATAACCACTTCTGGAGGATATATGTCTACAGCAACTGAATATTCAGGCATATCCGCGTCATAGAGTCTGTAACATTCAATACCTGTTTTTGAAAGCCATTTTTTTAGATTCTTGGCGTTCTTTTTTAACCTGTTATACATCATTTTTGCGCCGGGACTAAGCTCTTCGAAGTCAGGATAAGAATAGGCTGTTTTGGGTTGTTCTATTTCTTTTGTATTTCTGTTTTCAAAAATCTTATAATGCGCAAGAGTACAACGAATCCCTCCGTTATAAATTGTATTGATTTTGTCTGCCTTTAATCCGGTTGCGTCTGATAGTTCTTTACTTCCGGTTAAAAGACAAATTTTAAAGCCCGCATAATTTTGTTTTAATGTTCTGCCTATTCTTGAATAAAACTCAATCATGTCATCATCACGGTTTAGCCGCTCTCCATATGGAGGGTTTACCGCAAGGAATTTGTCTGTTGTTTCAATATTCTCAGGGAAAGATGCTTCTCTAAAAAAATCTGCTTTATTAATTCTTATAATACCAGAATTGAATAATTTACCAACAGCGCTTACTCTTATATTGGATCTGGCAGTTGTCACAGCTTTAGGATTTATATCGCTTCCACTAAAAAGAGGCAATTTTAGATCTTCAAGTTTTTGAATTCCTGATTCTGCCCGTTTTTCGGCTTCTTTTTTTAATTTTGAAAAAAGATCTTTTTTATGGCCAGTCCATTTCTCAAATCCAAATCTTTTTCTATTCAAGGCAGGAGCAATATCAGCTGATATCATTGCGGCCTCTGTTAAAATTGTTCCTGAACCACACATTGGATCTATAAAAATAAAAGGTTTGTCTGTTTGACAGGGCCATCCTGCTCTAATTAACATAGCTGCCGCAGTGTTTTCTCTTAAACCGGCTTTTACTGTTTCAATTCTGTATCCACGTTTATGAAGGCCTTCACCTGATAGATCCAGAGATATTTCTGCCTGCTTGATATTTATATGAAGATGCAGCCTAATTTCCGGATTTTTATTATCAATGTCAGGCCGTCTTCCGGTAAGCCTTCTTGCTCTGTCTACTATCCCGTCTTTTACGCTGAGAGCCGCATAGTCCGGTGTACAAATCTTTGTTTTGGAGAGGCTTGCATCAATAGACAAGG
>JAQQAK010000424.1 GCA_028527945.1 Spirochaetaceae bacterium | reverse complement strand
CCATCTACTTTAGAACCATCAATAAGGTCATTCATTCTGTTAAGGGTCTTCAGAAACGTTGATTTACCGCAGCCTGAAGGGCCGATAAGAGCTGTAACCTGATTCTCTTTCACTTCCATTGAAATGTTATGAAGAGCTTTGAAATCGCCGTAATAAAAGTCAAGTTCCTTGACTGAAATCTTAGTAGTTTTCACTTATATCTCCGTATCAGTATTTTCTTTTTACAAGTTTTGTAGACAGCACATTTACTATGAGTACAATTACAATAAGAATTGTAGCTGTCGCGAATGCTCTATCAAATGAGATTCCTTCTTTAACCAATTGGTAAAGGTGAGTTGAAAGAACTCTTGCAGATGAAGTAAGGTTTTTTACCCTCTTATAATCGAATCCCATCGTAAACATTAGAGCCGCGGTTTCTCCAACAGCTCGTCCTATTGCAAGAATTACACCAGTAAGTATTCCAGGTGCTGCTGCAGGAATAACAACCTTGCGAATGGTCTGCCATTTTCCGGCTCCAAGAGCAAGGCTTCCGGCCCTTACGGCTCTTGGCACACTTTTGATTGCTTCTTCTGAAGTTCTTACTATTGTTGGCAGAATCATTAAAGTTAATGTAAGAGTACCGGCAAGAAGTCCAACTCCCATATGACAATAACCTACAAAAACAATAAAACCAAATAGACCAAAAATAATAGATGGAATACCCGCAAGAGTTTCTGTCCCAAGACGTAGTATTTTAACAAGCGTTCCCTGTCTGGCATATTCTGTAAGATAAACAGCTGCGCCAATTCCTATTGGTGTAGAAAACAAAACAGTTAAAAGAACCATGTAGACAGTGTTTATAATGATTGATGAAACACCACCAACCTTTCCTGCTCTTTTGGGCTCTTCAAAAAGAAACCAGAGCGCTATATTTTTTTTAGTCTTTCGATATTGATACTTAAGAAAGGCGGCTCCGTACTTGTCTCCCTCAGTTCTTAAAGACAGGCCAATAGCTCCAGGATATCCGTTAATTCTTTCATAATAGTCTGTAGCGGTGCGGCTCTCTATAGCTGACTCAGGTATTTTATCACCAGTTACTCCTGCTATATCAAGAAACGCGTGGTATTCATAACTTCCGGTGGGAGGAAGAATTAATCTTAAAGGAAGATCTATTCCTCCGACTTCCTGCCAGTTTGTTACTTTTCCTTTGAGAATTCTTTCCAACATTTTTCTATCTATGTATCTAAGTTTTATATTATTTTCAATCTTAAATACTGTCGGATTGACTCCTATACTAAGAGCCTCAACAGAAATAGTATTAACCTTGTAATCTTTAAGGATACCAGCGTCTTTTACAGGAATAACACCAAAAGCCCCATCTTGTTTTGCAACAGCCTCAGCTATTTCTTCAGAGGACTCCAAAAAGGTAGTTTTCTTTCCAAAATCCCCCTTCGCGCTTTTTAAGACATACGCATGAACCTTAAGATCCTGTTCATTTACATTACCCCAGTTTGAGGGTTTACCTTTAAGCAACGCGCTAAGATCTTCATAGTCTATACTTTTAAGCCGAAGATCTTTATTAGCAATTACAACAGAACTTCCTGGATATAGTCCAATAGAAGTCTCAATTGTTCCTCTATCAATATATTCACTTTCAAGAATATTAGAAGAAACAAAACCTCTATACAAAATAAATCCTAAAATATAAACAAGAATCAATAGAGTAAGACCAGCACATCCCCATAACAAACCTGTTGCTATAGCATTTGCACGGTTACTTTTCTTAAAGTGAACATTAGCTTTACGCTGTTCGCTTTTAATAAGCTCATCAACTGATGCGCCTGTTGAGTTTTTTTCAGTCATGGTTGTACTCATCCTTGATCCTCCTCTTTACCCTTAATCAAGTTGACAGAAAGATTAAGTATGAGAATAAAGAGGAATAAAACTATACTTGTTGTAAAAAGAGCAGTAAGGTGATCGCCTGAAGCATAACCCATATCTGTTACAATATTCATTGTAAGGGTTCTAACCATAGATAAAGGACCTTTAGGCATTATTGGAGCATTTCCGGCAACCATCAGGACGGCCATTGTTTCTCCAAGCGCTCGCCCCATACCCAAAACTACACCTGCTATAATACCTGATTTAGCAGCAGGAATCTGAACCTTAACTATCGTCTGCCATCTTGTTGCACCAAGAGCAAGAGAGCCCTCTTTTATACCTTTGGGTAACGAAGTAAGTGTTACCTCTGTAATGTTTATAATTGTGGGGAGAACCATTATCGCAAGTATGATAGAACCAGAAAGCATACTGAATCCATTTCCGCCAAAGGTGTTACGAATAAATTTTGATACAACAATAACACCAAAAAAACCGTAAATAACTGAAGGAATACCAGCAAGAAGCTGTACAACGCCGCGCATAAGGTCTACGATACGCTTATCTGCTATTTCAGCCATAAATACTGCAGTAAAAATACCAAGAGGAACCGCAAGAACAAGAGAACCAAGTGTTACGTACAATGAGCCTGCGATAAAAGGAAGAACTCCATACCCAGGATTAGGATCTCTTGTCGGAGCCCAGTCTGTTCCAAAAAGGAACTTTGCAGGACTTATTATTTTAAAAAGCGGTAGACCTCTTTGAAAAATAAAAAACGAAATGAATAAAACACTTATAACCGAAATCGAGGCGCATACCAAAAGCACACCTTCAACTGACCTCTCATTCAGATTACGGCGTCGAATACGTTTCTCTACCTGCATCTGTTTTTTAGTTGTTTCAGTCAAGAATTATCTCCTTATTGATTTGTGTTTTAACTTAGTTGCTGGTAGTGTTGCGAATGTTAGAAAATTATTAGAATTCTGTTAAAAATGTTTACCAGACTGGTTTATCTTCTAAAAAGAAAAATCAAAGAAATTTTCACAATAACAAGACTTAAATTACTCTTTCTTGCGAAGAAATTAGACGAAGTTTTGCCATTTACCTTTGACAAGATGCCTCAGTTTTTGGATAATAATTTCACATGAAGAAGTATGTATTTGTAACAGGCGGAGTATGTTCCAGCCTTGGAAAAGGGCTAGCCGCGGCTTCAATAGGAACATTACTTGAATGCCACGGTCTTCGTGTATGTATGGTTAAGATAGATCCCTACCTTAACGTTGATGCAGGAACCATGAGTCCTTTTCAGCACGGCGAAGTTTATGTAACAGATGACGGAGCCGAGACCGATCTTGACCTTGGAAATTATTACAGGTTTACATCATCTCCCGTAAGCCAGAAACAATCTATTACAACAGGTCAGATTTATCAGGAAGTAATAAGAAAAGAACGCGAAGGTCAGTATTTAGGCCGAACAGTTCAGGTTATCCCGCATATTACTGATGAAATCAAACGTAGAATAGTCACTGCCGGAAATGACAATGACGCTGAAGTAACAATTGTAGAAATAGGCGGAACTGTCGGAGATATTGAATCAGTACCATACCTAGAAGCAGTAAGACAGTTTGGTCACGATGTAGGCCGAGAAAATGTTGTTTATGTTCATTTAACCCTTGTACCAATGGTTGCTGGTGAAGAATTTAAAACAAAACCAACCCAGCATTCAGCCAAAGAGCTTAGAGAAATCGGTATACAGCCGGATGTTCTTTTATGCCGCTCTTCAAAGCCTTTAAATGAAGAAATGAAGCGTAAAATTTCACTTTTTACCAATGTTCGTAAAGAATCTGTTATTTCAGCTTACGATATTGATGGAACAATTTATGAAATTCCGCTTGTATACGGCAGTCAGGGTTTTGATGAAATAGTTCTTAAAAAACTTGAACTTGATTATTCTGAAGTAGATAAATCAAAATGGGAAAATGTTGTAGAAATATATAAAAATCCTAAAGACACTATAAAAATTGGGATGGTTGGAAAATATATTGATTTGAATGACTCTTACAAATCAATAAATGAAGCCCTGCAACACGGCGGAATTGCCAATAATGTAAGAGTCAAAATTATCAGAATAGATTCTGAAGAACTTAACAAACTTGATGATCCAGGAAAAGTTCTTGAAGAGCTTGACGGAATGCTTATTCCCGGAGGTTTTGGAAAACGCGGTATAGAAGGAATGATCACAGCTGCCGCATGGGCCAGAAAGAATAATTTACCAACTCTTGGAATCTGTCTTGGTATGCAGATAATGACAATTGAATACGCAAGAAACGCGGCCGGACTAAAAGAAGCAAACAGCACAGAGTTTTACCCTGAATGTGAAGCTCCTGTAATAAGTCTTCTTGAAGAACAGCAGGAAATCAAAGATTATGGTGGAACAATGCGATTAGGCCTTAGCGAGTCTCACCTTAAAGAAGGAAGTCTCATTCGTGAATGCTATGGCACGCCTCTTATTCATGAAAGACACAGGCACCGCTATGAAGTTTCTGTAAAATACAGGGAAATCCTTGAAGAAGCTGGTCTTATTGTCGGTGCAACAACACCGGGAAATCAGCTTGTTGAGTCTGTTCAGTGGCCTGATCACCCTTGGAGTACAGGAGTTCAATTTCATCCTGAATTTACTTCAAAACCAACAGCGCCGCACCCACTTTTTGCCGGTTTTATAAAAGGCGCATTAGAAAATAAAAACTAATAGAGTCAATTTCAAAACTTGAAAAGTTTTGCCTGAGGCTCATGCTAACATGTATTTTTGTAGCGTTCAAAGTCTATCCAGATATTATCAAAAATAGACTTTGGGACGCATCCCTTATCATAATGAATAAGTTTACCCTTATTCATTATTCCATCAATTTTCTGCCAGGCAGTTTCTGTTTCAATCGAACTTACAAAAAGAGTATGATCACCTTTAAGAGCATCAGCTAAAAGCTTTTGATATGCTTCAGGTATTTCATCTTTAAAACTACTGTTATAACAGAATGCCATATCAGTTCTGGCAAGCTGTAAATCCATTCCGGGATTTTTACCATTAAGCTGAAGAATTATTCCAGCGGAAGGCTGAACCTTAAAGATGATTTCATTTGAAGGTGTTCCATCTGGAGCATTATAGAGAGCATGCGGACGTTTTTTGAATTTAAGCCCTATCTCTGTTCCTTTTCTATTTAAAGCCTTACCCGTTCTTATATAGATAGGAACCCCTGCCCACCTGTGATTATTAATTTTTAGTTTCATCTCTGCCCAGGTTTCAGTATCAGAATCTGGAGAAACACCTTTTTCTTCAAGATAGCCATTATATTGACCGCGGCTTACCTCTTCTATTTCTATAGTTTTCAAAATCCCTGTTTTTTGAACTCTTATATCTGTAGCATTAAGGCTAATTGGCGGATCCATTGTAATAAGACAAAGCATTTGCAAGAGGTGGTTCTGAATCATATCACGTATTGAACCAGCTTGATCAAAATAACTTCCGCGCTCTTCTACTCCGAGAGTTTCGAAAGCGCTGATTTGAATAGATTCGATATAATTATTATTCCATGAAGCCTCAAAAATTGAATTCGCAAACCTGAAAATGAGAATATTCTGTACTGCTTCTTTTGCCAAATAATGATCACTACGGAATATCTGTTTTTCAGGATAATAACGATGGATTGATTCATTCAGTTTTCTGGCACTTTCATAGTCCCGGCCAAAAGGTTTTTCTATAACTATATTTATCTCTTCGCGAAAACCTTCATTATAAAGCTGTTCAACGGTTCCAGAATAACTTGAAGGCGGCAACGAAAGAAAGAAAATCATTCTCTGAAACGGCCCCTTCTCGTTCAGATAATCTTTCAGACCCTGTATGCCATGATGATAGAAAAGTTGATTTTTAAAATCATCACTTATTTCAAATCTGTCTCTGAATTCTTCATCAGTAAATTTCGAACGACCAACTCCTGTAATAATTGAATCTTCGCTAATCATTCCCTGTTTTCTTAAAACAGACAAAGCAGGCATTAGTTTTCTTTTTGCAAGATCACCTGAAGCGCCTAAAATAACTATCGCGGATTTTCCTTCAGCTGACGCTGAGCCCAAATGTTCAAAAAGCATTAGCACCCTCCTTATCACAGAGGATCTCGGTCTTTAAGCCAAGAGTTTTTCTGTAGTTAATAATTTTAGAAGGAGGCAAAAGACTTTGAGGTGTTCCCTTGTCTTCTTCATCGTTAATTTCATTTAAAAATCTTTTAAATATTTCGACCTTTGATGCTCCAGTAACCGTAAGAAACAAGCGCCTTGATCTGGCAATCAATTCCGGTCCAAGAGTTAACCTGTTTGGAGGCTCAAATGGTGACTTTGTTTTCAATACAGGATTATTCCATTCCGCAGAAGATTCTTCCGGAATATTGCCAGGAAAAAGACTGGCAGTATGACCATCCGGCCCAAGACCAAGAAAGATTACATCAAAAATCCAATCATCTGTATTTGTTGTTTCAAAATACGTTTCAAGCATTTTGAGATATGTAGCAGAATCAGACGCCCAGCGTCTTTTATCAGATTCAGTACCGCAGTAATCAATAAATAATTTTCTTGCTATTCCCCAATTACTTGCGGGATCTTTTAAATCAACTATTCTCTCATCTGCAGGAAAAAGCTCCGGTAGTTTAACAGCCGACGTAATATCATCTTTTAATAAATATGCCCAATCTTTAAAAATAGCATTATAAGTATTACCAAAGGACAGCGCGGCAGAAGTTTTTTTTGTCTGACCAGAAGCAGCGGTTTCTTTCAGAATATTTAAAGTATAAACAGAAATATCTTTTACTGTTGAAAAAGTCTTTATGTCTATCATATTAAGCATTGTATGCGGTAGAAGCTGTTTTACCACCGCGGCCTGTCCAGTTTGTATGAAACCACTGTCCTCGGGGTTTATCAGTTCTCTCGTACATATGACCGCCAAAGTAATCTCTCTGAGCCTGTATCATATTGGCAGGCAGCCTCTCTGCCCGAAAGCCGTCATAAAAAGAAAGCGCGGCTGATATTCCCGGAAGAGGGATTCCCCATAGAGCAGCGCGCGCGGCGGTGCGTCTCCAGCCGGGAGCAAGGGCTGTTATTTTTTCAGAAAAATATTTATCAAATAATATTGATTCAAGTTTTGGATTTTTAGCAAAGGCTTCTTTTATAGGAGTCAGCAGCGCGCTTTTTATAATACATCCACCCTGCCAAATTTCAGCAAGAGCCGCGGCATCAAGATTCCATCCAAATTGTTTTGAAGCACTTATTATAAGAGAAAATCCCTGAGTATACGAAATAATTCTGGAGGCAAGCATAGCGTCTGCAAGATCTGCAAGGATTTCATTTTCTGTACTGCTTAATCCCTTTATAGAAGAATCAGGAAGTTTTTCTGACGCGATAATACGCAAATCCTTAAGAGATGATAATCCTCTGGCATAAACAGCCTGGCTTATTACAGTAACAGGACTAACAAGATTAAAGCTCTCTTCTACAGTCCATTTTCCAGTTCCTTTCTGTCCTGCCGCATCAAGAATTTTATCTACAAGAATTTCTCCATTGTTATCTTTGTATTTTAAAATATTGGCGGTTATTTCATTAAGAAAGCCGGAAAGCTCTGTATTATTCCAATTTGTGAATGCCTCTGCAGCCTGTTCGTTTGTAAGTTTAAAGCTGTCAGCTGTTTTATCAGATGTCATTAGATGATAAGCCTCTGAAATAATTTCCATATCGCCATATTCAATTCCGTTATGAACCATTTTTACAAAGTGTCCAGCCCCGCCGGCACCAATCCATTTGCTGCATCTAACTTTAGTTCCATCCGGTTCAATTGCTTCAGCACTTATTGAGCGAAAGACATCTTCCAACATTTTTTTTGCGATGTCATTTCCGCCGGGCATAATTGAAGGACCAAGTCTGGCCCCCTCTTCTCCGCCGGAAACACCAACTCCGGCAAAGTTTATTTCTTTTTCTTTCAGAAGCTCTTCACGTTTTTCGGTATCATGAAAAAAAGAGTTTCCTAAATCAGCTATTAGATCGCCCTTATCCAAAAGAGGAATTAGAGATTCTATTACAGAATCAACAACAGATCCTGCTTTGACCATAAGAAGAATACGTCTTGGACTTTCTATTGATTTTACAAAACTTGTTAAATCAAAATAAGCATCAAGGTTTTCCGGTTTTTTACAAGCAGTTTTACTGTTATCTATGAAAGTTTGTGTTTTTTCACCAGAACGATTAAAAACAGCTGTTTTATGGCCATGGTCAGCAAGATTCATTGCAAGGTTCTGCCCCATAACAGCAAGACCAATTAATCCTATATTATTTTTACTCATATGTTTTACCTTCTTTGACTATATATAAAAAGATATATTTAATATTGTAATAGCAGTTTTCGTTGAAGTCAATCATGATTAAAACAGCTATGATGTTTTTAATTTACCGCATTTAAATTCAAATAGTTCAGCCTGATTAATTAGGTTACCACTCATCATTTAAAATTGCAGAAAACAGCATGGTTGTTTATAAGCTCTTTCATAGTATAATGCTATTATTGGAGGATTTTATAATGAACATGATAGTTGTATGTTATTCAGGTAAAGGAAGTAACAAATTTCTTGCGGAAAAAATTTCAGAAGCTCTTGATTGTGAATTAATAAAACTTGAACCTCGTGTCCCTGGACTGGTACTACCAGCAACTTTTTCTAGAATAAGTATGGGAAACAAACCTGTTAATACTGATTTGACTAATTTTGACAGGGTTATCTTATGCGGACCGCTTTATATGGGAAGCATAGCTGCGCCATGTAATGACTTTATGAAGAAGTATTCAAAACAGATAAAAACTCTTGATATAGCAACATGCTGTGCCAGCACCGACAAGAAGAAAAATGACCAATTTGGTTATGGAAGAGTTTTTAATTATTTGAAAGAAAAGACTGCCCCCATTGCTGGAATATTTGAAGCCTTCCCAATAGAATTGGTAATGGATGAAGATCAGAAAAACGATGATCAGGCAACGATGAATACTCGATTAAACAATGAAAATTTTAAAGGCGCTATTCAACTTAGACTTGATAAATTTATTAATGAAATCAAACATGCTCCAGAGCAAATCTGAGAAAAATAAAACTCTCAGCAAAAAAAGATCTCTAAAAAAGGATTTTAGAGATCTATAGATTTTATTTAACAGTATTTGAAGCTTTTGCTTTAAGATCCAAGTCTTTTCGGATCTTGGGGTAGATTTTATCGATATTTGTAAAATACAAAACTATCAATGATAAAATACCTAATATAGCAGGTATTACATAATAAAGAATTTTCATTGCAGCAATAGCTGATGCTGGTTGAACAGCAGCAGCACCATCATAGTGACCAATAGCAAGACTCCATCCAACTATGGCGGTTCCCAAACCTGTTCCGACCTTCATTCCAAAGCTAGTAGCGCTATAGGTAAGCCCGTCAATTCTTTCTCCGGTTTTCCATTCTCCATAATCAACAACGTCAGCAACCATAGCAAATAATCCGGCAGCCAAAGGGCCTGTTCCAAGACCTTTAACAATAAGTCCCAATATAACAATTGTGCTATTTGTAGGAAACAGGAACATTGGAATAAAACCTATAACCTGAATTACTAATCCAATCATTAAAACTTTCCATTTTCCCCATTTTTTTGTTAATACAGGAAATATTGGAAGAATGAGAAAAGTCGGAACTAAACCAGCAAGGGTTAAAGTTCCAAATAATCCAGTATTGCCTAAAACATCTCTCGCGTAATAAATACCAATACCCTGTGTAGCACCCATAGCCGCATATGTAAGAAGAAACAGGGCGACAACCATATAGAAATATTTATTTCTGAAAAGCATGATAAAAGCTTTACCTACAGGAAGGTTATTTTTTGTTTTATTCTCAACTCCTACAGAAACTCTTTCTTTAGTACCCAGAAAAGTTATTAATAATAAAATTAAAGTAAGAGCCCCATATATTAATGACATTCCAGACCAGCCAACCTTTTCAACAATACCCATAGTCAGATATGAAATAAGTATAACGGCTGCAAGAGTACACATAAAACGAATGGTACTCATCAAGGTTCTATCCTGCTGCTCTGTAGCAACAAGAGAGAGCAGCGTATTATATGAAAGATTACATGCCGTATAAGCAAAAACTGCTACAAATATATATGTAATAAAGGCATATACAACCTTTCCATGACAGCCAAGAGAGCTTGGGACATTAAACAATAATATTAATCCGATAGCCATGGGCAGCGCACTCCACAAAACCCAGGGTCTGGCCTTCCCCCATCTTGTAGAGGTTTTGTCTATTGCCAATCCCATACCGAGATCAGAAACTCCATCAAGCAGCCTGGTTATAAACATAATAGTTCCTACTACAGCAGCGCTAATACCTACACTATCTGTATAATAGAGAGTCAGAAACGATCCAATTGTTGTCCAGACAAAATTACATCCAGCATCTCCAACTCCATACGCAAGCTTTTCTCTAAACGAAACCTTTTTTTCCATATAGTCCTCCTTATTTGAAACTTTTTTAGATATGGCTATTTCAGAAACTCAGAGACAAAAGTATCTAAAGTTTTAATAAGACTCTGATGAGCTGTTTTAAAAATCTGATTAGATTTAAATGGCTATCAGAGATTTATTTTTCCACAAAGTAAATCTTTCTCGTCAGAACTGGTTCCAATGAAAACATCGTAATCTATAGATTCGATTTCCATTTTTCCAGTTTCCGAATTAAACCAGGACAACTTCTCTATGGGGCAGGAAATAGAGATGCGCTTTTGTTCTCCGGGTGTTAAAGAAACCCTGGTAAAACCCTTTAAAGATTTTTTCGGTCTGTCTATTTTTGATTGGCCAAAGCCTATATACAATTGAACAACCTCATCACCGGCACGGTCTCCGGTGTTTTTAACGTCACATGTTGCTGAAATAACAGTCTCATTTTTAGTAAATTCGGGGTTAGAAATAGAGAATGATGTATAGGAAAGGCCAAACCCATAAGGCAGAGAAGGAGTTATTCCTTCTTTTTCAAGCTTGGCATAACCGTGGTAGTAATCATAATGCTGTTTTGTAGTATTCCAATCTACTTGAGGTAAATCTTTTTCATTTGAAGGAAGAACATAGGGTAGTTTTCCACTGGGGTTTACTTCTCCGAAAATAATCTCCCCCAATGCTGTTCCCCCCTCCATTCCGGGATAATAAGCCATCAGAATAGCAGAAACTGAGTCTTTCCATTTTTCCATCAAAATAGTATTTCCACCAATTAATACGGCAACAGACTTTCTGTTTACCGGGCCAACTTTATTTAGAAGTTCAATCTCATCTTCATGAAGTTCAAGGCTTAGGCGATCTCCCCCGGCTGCTCCGGTATAAGAATCTACTTGGTCTTCGGATATAAATTCTCCCTCATCGTTATGATCATAACCAACAACAAAAACAACCGCATCGGCCTCTTTGGCAAGCTTGCAGGCATGCCCAAGATCTTTTCCATCGTAGTGAATAACCTCACATTGCCCGGAATGCTCAGCAAGCCCTTTTAACGGAGTGACAACATACGGGGGGTAAACCCAGCTTGAGCCATGGTCTCCGGTGTTTTCAATTACTGCCAGTTTTCCAAGCACAAGAACCTTGGATAATTTATTTTTGTCCAAAGGAAGTATTGTCTCATTATTTTTAAGAAGAGTTATTCCTTTTCTTGCCGATTCAAGAGCTAACGCTATGTGTTCCTTGCATCCGATAACATCCTCACTAATTTCATCCTTAAAAGTCTCTTTGAAGGCCATTATTGTTCTGATAATTCTTAAGGCGGCTTCATTTATTTTTTCTTCTTTGACAAGACCATCTTTCACGGCTTTTACAAGCTTTTCTCCAAAGAATTGAGTGCAGCACATTTCCATATCCTGACCACCGTTAGCAGCCTCAACCGTGTCTCTTACACCCCAGACAAAATCGCTCATAACAAAGCCGTCAAAATCCCATTCATCCTTTAAAACCTTGTTAAGCAAATAATCGTGATGCCCACAATGAGTCCCTTTATAAAGGTTATAAGAACTCATTACTGCGGCAGCTCCGGTGTCTATACAATCCTTAAAATGAGATAAAAAAACTTCTCTTTCAGTTCTTTTATCACAATCAACACTTACCTTAAAACGTGAGATTTCCATCTGGTTAAAGGCATAATGCTTAATACAGGCTATGACCCCATTTTCTTGAACTCCTTTTACCAAGGCGCTTCCCATTGCCCCCAAATGAAAAGAGTCTTCTCCGTAGGTTTCCTGACTTCTACCCCAGCCTGGATTATAGGGAAGGTTGATACAAACTCCGGCAAAGGTATTGCCCTTATAGGCCCGAATTTCCCTTGCAATAGCCCTGCCAATTTTTTCTTCAAGTTCCGTATCAAAAGAAGCACCTCTTAACATGGAAACAGGAAAAGCTGTACTTTTTCCGGTTCCGCAAACGACACCTCTTGGGCCGTCGCAAAAAAGCATGGGGTCAATGTTTTTTTCGGGAATTCCTCCTGCAGAATAGGGAATGTAATTATAATGCTGCCCTTCTTCCCCCATGCTGTTAACCATTTCTTCCAGTGAAATGCTTCCGCTCATGAGAGATACTTTTTCTTCAAGGCTTAGTTTATTAACTATGGTTTTGGCTTTTTCAGTAAAACCTAAACGGTATTTTTTTGAGACCTTCATTTTTTGTCCTCCATTAGAGTTTGTAATAATTTGCAAGATTCTTGTTTGTTGAAATTTAGATATCCCTTTATCTGGGGATTTTTATCAACTTTTCCCCCATTGATTCGATACTCGTTAGGAGTGACGCCTATCTCCTTTTTAAAACACCGATAAAAGGTTATATCTGATCCAAAACCACATTCATCTGCTATATAGTTCATATTTTTATCCGTATGCTTCAGCATGATTTTTGCTGTTTCAATACGACATTTATTTATTATTTCTTTTTGTGTCATTCCTATATTTTGTTTAAGAAAGCGATACATTGTTTTTTCACTCATGTTCATCTCATCCAGCAAATTTTGAGCTATATCAATATTCATATAGTTTTCATGAATGTATGAAATAATTTGCATAAGTTTTTCGGAAGCATAATGTTCGTTATTTTTTAGAGAATATTGATGCCTTTCGAAAGGAACAAGTTCAATAAAATCTGCAATCAGTGAATAGACTAAGGCTAATAATCTGGGCGAGCCTTTTTCTCCAACATTAAAATATTCAAAACCTATATTCGCGCAGCGTTTTTTTATTTGATTAACAGCATCATTTTTATAAACTCCACTTCCTTTACTATTTAGGTAAAAACTGTAATAGCAATGCGGATCTTTCCAATCCTGAAAAACATCGTGAGGCAGCTGGATAAAGAGACAAATGTTATTTTCATTCTTTTTTCTTATTTCATGAACATCTTTTGAATTGATAAGAATAATATCACCTGATTCAAGAATTGAATTTCCAGATGGACAATTGATAATTATGGGCCCTTTTAGTACCAGTATGATTTCATACTCAAAATGCCAATGAAAATTAGATTTATCAATAGATGCTATAAAAATATTTGCCGGGATTTTCCTCTCACACTCGACAGATTCAAAAGATGTAATGCTCATAACAATGTTCCTTATATTTTGATAACACGCAATATCGCTGCTGTGTTGTCATCTTTAGCCAAAGATCATATCAGTATTGGACATGTACATATATTACTTAATTCGAGTAGTGATTTTAAATATGGTAGATCATATCTTATTTTGAAGTTATAGGACTCCAGATAGCGTTTCTTAGACGAGATCTGGGGAATATACATTTTACAGCTGTTCTATTTTGAATTTCACAGTTTTTTTAGTATAGCCCCGGGCTTAGTATTTGTGAGGAGTTTTTTTATCTCTTTCCTTTGTCGTAAACTTCACCAAGAGCCCGTGGCGGTTGATTGGCCTTAGAAAAGAAAATAAGCAGTATTAAAGTAAGAACATAGGGCAAGGTAAGTACTAAATCGCTAAAACTGCTGGGAAGACCAAGGGTATTGATGAGTACGTATCCGCCGGAACGGGCAAATCCAAAGAGGAGACAAGTTCCCAACGTTGGTAAAATTTTCCAATTTCCAAAAATAAGGGCTGATATGGAAAGATAGCCGAACCCCATAAAAATACTGGGGGAAAAGTTTGTAGATATAGAATAGGCAAAGCACATTCCCCCTAATCCAGAAAGAGCCCCGCTGGTTAAAACGGCGCCGTATCTGATAGCGGCCACGTTTCCTCCTGCAGCATCAACAGCATGGGGGTTGTCTCCGCAGGCTCTTAGCCTGAGACCTGTCGGCGTTTTATACAGAATGTACCAAGCCACAAGAGCCACCACAACAATAATAAATTCGTAAGGATAAACCGAGGTAAAGAAAGCACCCAGAACTGGTATTTTTGAAATTACAGGAATATCTACCCGGGGTGAAACGGCCAGCATAAATTTATTCGACGTTTTTCCAAACCATGAAGCATTGATTTGATTAGCCAAAAAAGCAGTCAGAGAAAGAGCCAGAATATTGATAACAACCCCGCTTATAACCTGGTTAGCTCTAAAATTAATACATAATAAGCCGTGGAGGGAGGCGTAAACACTCCCACCTATCATCGCGGTCAGCATTGCCAGATACATTGGAATCGCGGATCCGGAAGGGAAAAACTGTTCTATTAATGCTACGGTCAATCCTCCGCAAAAAGCACCGAAACCAAGGAGACCTTCCAACGCCAAGTTAGTAATGCCACCGCTTTCACTGTAAATACCGCCTATGGCAATAATGAACAGAGGCAAGGAAAAGGACATTCCGTCTATAATAATGCTATTCATAACTTTGTCTCCTCAAGGCTATCTTCTTCTTTTCGATTTTCTTCCAGTTCCTGTTTGTACTTGTTCACAAGATACCGTATAAAACCGCTACAAGCGCTGACGAGAAGAAGAATGCTGGTGATGAGAGAAGCAATTTCTCGCAGTACTCCCAATTTCGACGACATATATGTTGTTCCGTTGTTAATTGTCATAACAAGAAGAGAGGCAAGCAGACAGCCAAAAGGTGATTGATTTCCTAATAAGGCTACCGCAATGGCATCAAATCCTGTATCCGGTAAAACTTTAGGCTGAAGAGAGGCAAAGGTTCCTAAAAAATAAGTCACTCCAGCAAGTCCGGCGAAAACTCCGCTTAAGGCCATAGCGGTTACCATGGTTCTTCCAACATTGATCCCGGCGTATCGGGAGGCTTTGGGGTTCATGCCTACTGCTTTAAGGTCAAAGCCCAATTTTGTTCTTTTTAGGAGGAAAGCTAAGCCTGCTACAATGAGAATCCCTATGGGTAGAAGCAAGGGTATATCCATTTTCAGATTCCCTACAACCGTATCGGTCAATGTTAAACGTGCCGCTTCGTTAATTTTCATCGATTGCCTGGTAACAGGGTCTATGAAACGGGTCTGTATAAAAAAGCTGGAGACATAAGCTATGATATAGTTCAGCATAATTGATGAAACCACTTCATTTGTATTGAATCGGTGTTTAAGAAAACCTATAAGTACTCCAATAAGGCCTCCTGCTATTATGCCGATTAAAATAACAAGAGGTTTTGCCAGCCAACTGGAAAGGTCTGAATATCCAATAAGAACAGAAGCTGTGAATCCTGAAAAAATCATCATTCCTGAAACGCAAATATTAAATAGCCCGCATCTTAATGCTAATGCTACAGAAAGAGAGGCAAAAAGCATGGGGGTAACATAATTCAGGAGACTCATAAAATCAGTAATGATACTTCTGTGTCCGGCATAGCGTGGTTTTGCCCAAAGTCCGGCTCCCTGGAGGATGCTTTTATAGGCTAAAAGGGGATTTTTCCCCAGCGCTAATAAAAGGACCGCACCGGCTAAAAGACTAAGAAAAATACAAAAAAGGGCTACCGTTATCCCCTGATAACTTTCGTTGCCCATAGTTTTTACCATGATTTTTTTCATGCGCTGGTGTTTTTTTCCCATCTTAGAGAACTCCCATCATAATTGGCCAAGTATTCATTTGCTTTTTGATCTGCAAAAGAAACAGAATGGGTTGTTACACAAGCTGATAAGAGCAAAGTAATTGATACTGTTGCAATAATTATCCTGCTTTTGAATGAAATACTCATTGAAAGAACTCCCTCTGAGCTAAAATTTTTAGTGAGTATAATTTTTTTAAAAATGGTTCAAGAGGCGACTGTTGGAGCAAAAAAGAGCTTTTAAAAATTCCTTGCTCATTTTAAACAAAGGTCGTGCAGTTATCGCACGAGAAATTCCCGGAAATACTTTCTACAAAAAGTTCTCTATAAAACAAAAAAAACCGCTCCTACAAGGAAGCGGTTTTCTCAGTCATGTTAAAGTAAATTATGGAAGAGCAATGAAGCCTTCATCTTCAACAATTGACTGTCCTGCATCGCTAAGAAGATAGTCGATGAATACTTTTGCGTTTCCTGCAGGTTCACCCTTAGATACGATGTTAAGTTTTCTTGAAATCTTGTAAGCACCAGTTAAGATGTTATCTACAGTTGGTTCAGCACCTTCAACAAGAAGAGCTTTTGCTCCACCGCTGATTGCTTTGTCAACATAACCAAGACCACAGAAACCTATTGAATCAGGAGTTGAGCCGACTTTTGTTACCATGTCACCGTTTGATTCAACTGTGATAGCTTCTTTAAGGTATTCTGTACCTTTTCCAAGTGCTTTTTCAACTACAAGTTCGCCGAAAGCAGCTCTTGTTCCAGAAGCTTCATCTCTGTTTATTACAACTATAGCAACATCAGCTCCGCCAACTTCGCTCCAGTTCTTGATTTCGCCAGAGTAGATTTTAGCAAGGTCTTCAAGTGAAATATTGTCAATTCCAACGCTGTTGTTTGCAACTACTGCAATACCGTCAAGAGCTATTGGAGTAGCAACTGCACCAGCAGAAGATTCCTTTGATTTAAGATCTCTTGATGCTCCGCCTAAGTCATAAACACCGTCAAGAGCACTCTGAACACCTACTGAAGAACCTGTTCCTTCATAAGAAAGTTCAGCGTTAGGATCTACGTCAGCATATGCCTCTATTGCGCTTCTGATTATTGGCTCACAAGTAGTAGAACCACCCATTGATAATTTCATTACTTCAGCTTCCTGCTGACCGCTTGCGAATGCAAAACCTGCAGTTAGAACTGCGAGAGCTACCATAATAGTAACAATCTTTTTCATATTCTTTTTGTCTCCTTTTAGACTATGTTTAAAAGAATAATGGAGTGTATCTGTAATCAGTCCGTTAGATTTATGTTAGATTACTGTTAAATATGTTTTTGAGCTAAAAAAAGTCCAAAAGCAGCAGCACTTAACCCAACAATAATATTGAGAAGAAGATTCAGACCAGCAGAAAATGGCGTAGATTTCTGAAAAAGAACAAGGGTTTCAACAGAGAACGTTGAAAAAGTAGTAAGAGCACCAAGCAAGCCTGTTCCAAGTAATAATTTAACATTGGATGGCAAATTCCAGCCGGAAGCATGTCCTGATAAAAAGCCAAGAAAAAAGCAGCCAATAATATTAACGGTTAGGGTTCCTGCCGGAAACGACTTTCCACCAATAAGAGTAACCAGACGAGTTATCCAGTATCTGGCATTGCTTCCGATAAAACCACCAATACCTAAAAATAGTATTTTTTTAAAAGTCTCATTCATAACGCGATGTTATCACTTTGCGTGGTAAGAATCAATTTTCCTTGATATATTACAGAATTGATAATATATTAATTTTATAATATACAAAAAACAAGTCGATAACGAAGTATTTATGGAGGTAAATATGTCAGTTAAAATAGCTTTTTATGATAGTAAACCTTACGATGAAAAATCCTTCAACAGTAGAAATAAGTATGGTTTTGATTTTACTTTTTTTAAAACAAGACTTAATGAGAAAACGGCAAAACTCGCAGAAGGCTTTGAAATTATCTGCGCGTTTGTTAACGATCATATAAATAAAGAAACCGCTGATATTCTGTATAATTGCGGAGTAAAATTGATTGTTTTAAGATCTGCCGGTTATAACAACGTAGATCTTAAGGCTGTTTATGGTCGTATTCACGTAATGCGTGTTCCTGCTTATTCTCCCAACGCAATAGCTGAACACGCGGCAGCTCTTATTTTGTCTTTAAACCGTAAAATACACCGTGCTTATTACAGAACAAGAGATAATAATTTTTCTATAGATGGTTTTCTTGGTTTTGATTTAAACGGAAAAACAGCCGGAGTAATTGGTGCTGGTAAAATAGGTAGAATACTTATAAAAATACTTCATGGTTTTGGAATGAAGGTTTTAATTTATGACGGGCATAATGATCCTGATTTTGCAGAAAAATACGGAGCAGAATATGTTGATCTTGAAAAACTATACAGTAATTCAGATATAATTTCACTTCATTGTCCTCTTACACCTGAAACAGAACATATGATAAATGCCGAATCTATAGCAAAAATGCAAGACGGCGTAATGATAATAAACACAAGCCGCGGAGGACTAATAGATACGCAAGCCCTTGTAGAGGCATTAAAAGATGGCAAGGTAGGTTCTGCTGGTTTAGATGTTTACGAAGAAGAGGGAGATTACTTTTTTGAAGATTTTTCTTCTTCAACTGTTGGCGATGATCTTTTAGCAAGACTTTTAACACTTAATAACGTTCTTGTTACATCTCACCAGGCATTTTTCACAAAAGAAGCCCTTCAAAATATTACTGATACAACGCTTTCAAATGTTAAGCAATGGATTGATGGCAATTCACTTGATAATGAAATTTGTTACCATTGTGAAAAAGAAAATTGCCCTAAAAAGGCCAACGGCCGCTGCTGGTAGTTTTTAAAATTATTTTTTTAAAGGCTGAAACCTACCTTCAGCCTTATTCTTTTTAACATTATTCCAGGGAAAAATATCTGCGTTCATTGAAATATAAACACCTGGAGAAAGAAGCTGAACAGCAGCAAATGCTGAGCCTAAATTAAAAAGAGCGTCTGAACCTGTAATTGTGTATGGAACCATTGCTCCGGTAAGAACAATTGTTTTGTCTTTTTCGGAAAATACCCTTCCAAGAGCTTCTGCGGTAACACTCATAGTATCAGTTCCATGGGTTATTATTATAAGTTGTTCTTCAGACTCTTTGCATGATTCTAAAATTTGATTGCGGTCTTCATCTGTCATTTCAAGACTGTCTACCAATATTTTATTCTCTAAAATCACATTAATGTTTGGTCTGACGATTTTAAGGATCTCAGGCAGATGAGTCTTTTTAAAGTCAAGAAGTCCTTTTATTGGATCATAACGTTTATCAAAGGTTCCGCCTGTAACAATTAACCTGATATTTCTATTTTGCATTGATATTTAATGAGGTCTTCTTCCGGTACTGTTTATCAGATTAAGAAATTCAATCCTTGTTGCTTCTCTTGATCTAAAACTGCCAAGAACTGAAGATGTTGTCATTACAGAATTTTGTTTCTCAACCCCACGCATCATCATACACATATGCTGACACTCCATTACAACACCAACCCCATTGGGATTAACCGCGTCTGATACAGCCTCAGCAATTTGTTCTGTAAGATTTTCCTGAATCTGTAAGCGTCTGGCAAAATGATCTACAATTCGAGCTAGTTTACTAACGCCGATGATTTTATCATTCGCAACATACCCAATGTGGCAGCGGCCAAAAAATGGAAGCATGTGGTGTTCGCACATGCTGTAAACCTCAATGTCTCTGACAATGATCATGTTATTTGAAGTAGATTCAAATATTGCGTTATTAATAACCTTATCAAGATCTGCTCTGTATCCATTTGTTAAAAAATCCCACGCTTTAGCAGCCCTTTCCGGTGTTTTAACAAGACCTTCTCTTTCTGGATCTTCACCTATTTCAACTAACAGTTCTCTAATAAGCTCTTCTACACGTTTTTGATTCATATACTCTCAATTGCTTTATCTATTTCTGCCATTAGTTCGGTATAGTTAACGGCTACAGGAACCTCTGGATTTTCTTTCACAATACTTTCCGGAGGAGTAAATAGAACTCCTGCTTCAGCCTGCTTAATCATTGAAAGATCGTTATAAGAATCACCGGATGCTATAACCTTAATTCCCATTGAATGAAATCCGTCTACAGCTTTTTTCTTTCCGTCCTTCTGTCTAAGCGAGTAGCCAGAAATTCTTCCGTCTTTTTCAACCTTAAGTGTGTTACAAAAAATTGTAGGCCAGGCAAGTTTTTCCATAAGAGGTTTTGCAAACTGGTCAAATGTGTCTGAAAGAATTATAACCTGAGTTTTTGCACGTAATTCGTCAAGAAAATCTTTTGCCCCGGGGAGAGGCTCCATACCACCAATAACACGCTGAATATCAGGGAGTTTTAACCCGTTTTTATCAAGAATATCCAGACGGTAATTCATTAACTTATCGTAATCAGGTTCATCACGAGTTGTCTTTTTTAACTCTTCGATTCCTGTGTCTATCGCGAAATTTATCCATATTTCGGGAACTAATACCCCTTCAAGATCAAGACATACAAGTTTCAATTTATTCTCCTTTGCTGGTGTCAGGCAAAGCGCCTGATATTGTATTCCATAATTGTTTAGGAAGCTGTTTTTTCTCTGCTTCGCTCATTCCTTTTGTATCAATAAACGGATGAACTGTAAGCTCAAGATCAGCCTGCCTTAATTTCTTTTTTTCTTCCCAAATTTTATATGTTCCATTAATTGTTACCGGCACTATTGTGATTTCAGCCTTAGCTGCAAGCAAAATACTTCCTGCTTTAAACTCACCCATTTTAGGACCTTTACTTCTTGTTCCCTCAGGAAAAATAACCTTTGGAAAACCTTGCGCGGCTTCTGCAATTCCGGTTTCAAGATCTCTCATTGACTTCCTGAAATTTTCGCGATCCAGAAAAATACAATGCAAAACCTTCATCCAAATTCCCATTACAGGAACTTTAGATAATTCTTTTTTGGCAATAAAACCAATCATTGTGGGCATATTTGCCATGATAAACGGAATATCACAATATCCCTGATGATTTCCAATATATACAATATTCTTATGATCCGGAAGATTTTCAAGTCCATGCACGGTCATCTTTGTATTATTTAGAAAAAAACAGAAACGTCCCCAATTTGATGAGATATGATATGAATAGTTTTCTAATTGTTCTCCAAGCTTGAAAAGCTTTAAAATAAGAACTGGAAAATACAAAATTAACGAGGCAAGCATTGATAAAGTAAAGATTAGTCCAACTACAATTGTACGAATTGTATCTTTCATTCTCGAATATTACTGTATTGTTTTCAGCTTGGCAATCCCGAATTCAAGATGTATACTCAATGCTAATTAGGTGACAAAAAGGCAGAGGCTAAAAATCTTTTCATTGATTTTAGTGCTTTTAAGTTTGAAGAAAATAAACTACCGTCTAATCTACTTTACAGCTATTAACAGAATTCTTTACAAGAGGAGTAACCATGAATTTGTTTAATGATATATATAATCAAGATGAAGAGCTTTATAAAGCTGCTGAAATTGCAATAAAAGATGTTTTAAAAGTAAAAAAGGATGAACGAGTCCTTATTATATCAAATCCTGTGGGCGATGTTGCAGAAATTTCCTACGCTCTTTATGACGCAGCCTTAAAGGTTGGAGGGCTTCCTGTCTTAATGTTTCAACCTGTAAAGAATCAGATGAGTTTTGCCGCCTCAGAGGTGATTGGAGCAGTTGGCACAGCTCCTGAGGTTCTAATATCAATGAGCGCTGATAAACTTGGCAAGGACAAAGCCGCAATTGCATCACCTTTCACAACTGAAGATGGAAAAAGCATTGATAACACCTTTCACTACCTTATGGAAACAGGTAAAACAAGAGCCTTTTGGTCACCTGGTGTAACCAAAAAACTTTTTAAACAAACGGTTCCTATTGATTACAACAGATTAAAAAAAGAATCCGCGGCCGTAGAAGATATTCTCAACAAAGCAAATTTTGTAACAATAACAAGTCCTGCCGGAACTGATTTGAAAATAGGTTTAAAAGGCCGCTATGCGATGCTTGATAATGGAGATTTTTCAACTCCGGGAGCGGGAGGAAATCTTCCTGCTGGAGAAACTTTCATCTCTCCAGAACTTGGAAACTCAAACGGTACTCTTGTTTTTGACGGAAGTATTTCTCTTTATAATGGAGATATGATGTTAAAAGAGCCGGTTACTCTAACAGTCGAAGACGGTTTTGTTAGTGGTATAAAGGGCGGAGAAGGCGCTAAAAGGTTAGAAGAAACAATTGAACTTGGTGAAAAGAACGCTATAGAATTTGAATCTTCAGGAAAAATTGCTTCTGGAATGGGTCGTATTTATAAAAAGAACGCGCGCAATCTGGGCGAATTGGGAATAGGCTTAAACCCGGCAGCAGGAATAGTTGGAAACATGCTTGGAGATGAGAAGGCATATAAAACTATTCATATTGCAATTGGTGCTAATTATGATGAAGACGCAAAAGCACTTATTCATTGTGACTGCCTTGTTAAAGAACCTACTGTAACTGCAGTTTATTCAGATGGTACAGAAAAAGTGTTTCTTGATAGAGGTGAATTAAAACTTTAAATTACTCTCCTCCTGCAGTAAGAAGAATAGATACAATTCTGTTTTTATCTGTGCTTTCTATTTCAAGACAGTAATTATCGAGGTAAATTCGATCTCCGGCGGCAGGAACACGATCAAGTTCTTCAACAATATAACCAGCAATAGTTTCAGCGTATTCAGTTTCAGGCATATTTATTTCAAATGTGTCTGTAAACTGATGCAAGCTTGTATCGCCAACAATTCGCCAGCAGTTCTTATCTATTTCCTGAATTCGTTCTGTTCCGGCATCCTCATTTTCATCATATAACTCGCCTAGTATTTCTTCTATTATATCTTCACGCGTAACGATTCCGGCTAATCCGCCATATTCATCAAGAATCACAGAT
>JAQQAK010000423.1 GCA_028527945.1 Spirochaetaceae bacterium | reverse complement strand
GTTATTATACTAACGTCCTGTTCCAATCCAGGAGTATATTTTTCAGTTTGGAATGGTAATAATGCCTTTGACAGAGGTGATTATCAAGCGGCAAATACAAAGTATCTTAGAGCTCTTAAAAATGATGTTCATACACCATTTGTTAATTATAATTTGGCTAATGTCTATTATGCTCTTGGAGAAGCTGAAGCTGCCGCTGATGAATGGCAAAAATCGGCTATAACTAAAAATCATGAACTCCTTTTCAGGACTCTTTATAATAGAGGTGTTCTTGAATTTGAAAGGGGGCAATATCAGCAAGCGTTTCATTCTTTTAGAAAAGCTCTGGAAGTTCAGCCTGACAGTCTGGCTGCCAAAATAAATATAGAATACAGCCTTAGAAGAATGAATGCTTCACAAAATCCTGCTCAAAAAAGTGCGGCAGGTGCTGATGTTACAGATGATGATGGTCTTTCTGATGAAGTCGCAAGAGTTTTAGAATTTGTAAAACAAAAGGATTCTGGTATGTGGCAAGCCTCTGAAGAAGGTTCTGCGCAAACTGATGCGAGGGACTGGTAGTGAAAAAGCAATTATTTATTTTCTTGCTATTGTTTGTTTCTGCTTCAGGTTTTCTTTTTGCTGAAGATTCTGACAGCTCTGTTGGTGAAAATAGTTCCATATCAATTGATAAGTTTTCTATTGTTCCAGAAACCGTAGGCCGCGGAGATCTTTTTACTCTGACAATTATTCTTGATTATGACAAGGTTGATGATGTTGATCTTAATCTTGATAATCTTCCCAGCTGGATGATTCTTAGACGGGGACCTTACTATCGTGCGTTTATTGACACAGATTCTGATAAAGTAAGTCAGCGTAAGATTAGGATAACTGCAACTTTTAAAGCTGATAAATCAGGCCGTAAAATAATTCCTGCGTTCAAAATTTCTGCCGGTTCAAAAAAGCTTGAAACCCCGCCCTCAATTATGAATGTTGGATTATACAGAAATCGAAAACTATATATTCCACTTGAGGTCGAATGGAGAGCTGGTGTTGATGAAATATATGAAGGTGAAGCTGTTCCTCTTTTTTTGACTGTTCTAAACCAGCCTTCAGTTGTTTTATTTGATAGCACAAGAGTTGCTTTGCCTGATGAAGGCTTTTTTGAAAAAGCTTCCGGTTTGGGTAGAATCTCTTCTCAGCGTGTTGGTGAAAAGGCTCTTTATGATATTCCAGCAGCAGCATTTATTTATACTCCCAAGAAATCCGGTAAGGTTGTAATTCCTGCCGCAGGAGTTGATTACAGTGGTTTGACTGGCTGGAGCAATGATTTAGATCTTAAGGTAAAACCTGTTCCTGAAGAAATTAGCGAAACCGGTGCGGTCGGAAATTTTATTTTTACATCAACTATTAATAAAACAGAACTTTTTGTTGGTGAAGATTTAGTTTTAACTTGTAAAGTCAGTGGAAGAGGAAATCTTAATTATTTAAAAATTCCTGCTCCTGAGGTTCACGGATTTTTAATGGTTTCTTCTGAAGAGACAGATGATTTTAGTAGTAGTCTTTATGGGTTTACAGGTTCTAAAACAATAAAAAGAACATATAAGGCTGAAAATTCCGGGAAAGGAAGCATATATATTCCTGAATTTAGTTTTCTTGATAAAGAATCACATGACATAATTACAATTAAGGCTAAAAGATATAACCTTTTAATGAAGTCTGTAGAAACAGAAGGTTCCAAAGCATCTGTACATTATTCATTTGAGAAACTGGAACCTGATTCTGTTATTATGAAAAACTGGCATAATTTGTACACAAATCCGTTAGCTTATATTTTTCTTTTGCCAGGACTTGTTTTCTATTTGCTTACAAGAATCTTTAAAAAGCAGAGACTTGTTATTGCAATTATTCTTTCTGTTCTTATAACAGCAGCTCTCTTTTTTGTTT
The DNA here is from genome assembly GCA_028527945.1 of Spirochaetaceae bacterium. Taxonomy (GTDB): domain Bacteria; phylum Spirochaetota; class Spirochaetia; order UBA9216; family UBA9216; genus Thalassospirochaeta. Next base: position 6,786 of record JAQQAK010000423.1, on the reverse strand, counting down.
ATAACATTCCAATGAACAATGCTGTTTCAGGAACAGAGTCTATAACCGCTGTGCAATCGTATAATTTAGCTGTAGATAAATATATAGAAGGAGATGTACCTTCCGCAATACATTATTTGCGATCTGCTGTCTATTTGAATCCTATGAATGATTTTTACAGAGAAGTGCTGGAGAATGTTGAACAGGATCATGGTTTTCTTAATTCTATTCAGCCTTCAATATGGTTTCATCCTGATCTTTTCTTTTTTATTCTTGTTTTGGTTGTTAATCTTGCTTTTATTGCCGGAGTGTTCAGGTTTTTGCGTTCCAGTGGTGGCTCTTCATCTTTGATTATTTTATTCAGCTTTCTTGCTGTATTTTCTATAGTAATGATAGTTTATACCAATTCTTCGCGTTCAAACGAAACAGGAATAGTTTATGGTAGTGAAGTTAATATAAAGAAGATTCCGAAAGATTCAGCAGAATTCTGGATGAATTTAAAATCAGGAACAGCTGTTAAGTTATTATATGAATCAGATAATTACTATCTCGTAGAAACCGGGTTAGGTGTAAAGGGTTGGGTTGAAAATAATGATATTATTAGGGATAATCCTGAACTTTAATACGTGAGGTTTATATGGGGATGGATGAATGGCTGGATAAGTATCCGCCGGTTGATAAAGATAAGGATACAGAGCCTTTAAATAAAATATTGCCTGTTAGTCGAAAGAAGCTTTTAAAACAGCAGCCTCAAAGTAAAATAGATCTTCATGGCTTAACTGCTGATGAAGCCAGAAAGGCCGTTGAGGATTTTCTCTTAAAATCAAAAAAACGAGGACTAAAAAAAGTATTAATAATTCATGGAAAGGGTTATCATTCTGATGGAAAACCAGTCTTAAAGCGCGAAGTGTACTCAATTTTAGAAAGAACCTCTTTATGCGGAGAGTTCGGTAAAGCTGATCCTAAGAACGGCGGGAGTGGAGCTGTTTGGGTAATGTTAAAATAAGAAAAAAATGGCTGCCCTTTGTTTTGGCAGCCTGCTAGGTTATCGTTCTCTGTAAATTATTCGTCCACGTGTAAGATCATAAGGTGACAGTGCCACTCTAACCTTATCGCCAGGTACAATTCTGATGTAATGTTTACGCATTTTACCGGACAAGTGTGCAAGAATAACATGTCCCCCATTCTGTAGTTCAACTCTGAACATTGTGTTGGGAAGAGATTCTTTCACAATTCCTTCTACTTCTATAGCTTCTTCTTTGGCCACAAATCCTCCAAGATAATTCGTGTAAATAGTAAGTTAATCATTATTATTTGTCAACCAGTTGACTTTTTTGCCAATATCGTAGATATTTCGGCATAATGACAAAAATTGTAAAATGAGAGGGTACTTATGGATAAAGTATTTGTAGAAGAGATGAAAAATAAGCTTATCGCTCAGAAAGAAGAGATTATCAAAAGTCTTATGTCTGATAGTGATGACTTTGATGCAATTGTAAAGGCAAAGCAGCCCAAGGACTTGGCAGATATCGCTGCCGATGATATTGATCGGAACACTCTTGAAACCCTCAGTTCCAATGATGTAAAAAGGTTGCGTCTTATAGATTCGGCATTATCCCGGATAGATAATGAACGTTACGGGCTTTGCATGAGATGTGGAAAAAAAATACCAAGAGAACGACTAGAGGCCATTCCTTATGCTCTTATGTGCATAGCATGTAAGTCTACAGATGAAAGGCGAAATAGATAAAATTCTCTTTAACAAAAGCTAAACCAATTTATTTCATATCCGATAATTATATCAGGTATGGATATTCAGGCAATAACAAGACAATCATTAGGTGTTAGCGACATAATACGAGCTCAAACTGGAGCCGGCCGTATAACTGTTCCTGTTCAGGGTAATCATGTTTATGCTAATTTTAAACATATTACTGGAGTTGGCGGTGGTCAAACTGGCCCTGTTTTTTCTGTGTCCAGGCTGAGAGCGTTAGATAATCTCATTGATCGTCTTCAAATGATAAAAGGTGATAGCATAAAAGATGTAAAAGCCGATCAACTTGGTGACGGACAGCTCACAAAAATGCTCAAGGAATATAATGAACAACTTTATAATGAACTTAAAAAAAATAATCCTTATAGATCCGGAATAAATGCCAGCGGCATTGCGCTGGATATTTTTGCGTAAATAATGGAAATAACAATTTCCGCAATCATTGCTGCTGCAATTTTTTATGTTATTTTTCCTCTTTCAGGAGCTTTTTCTGTAAGGCGTAGATGGCGGAGATTTAGGCAGCTTGTTATTAATTCCAGTCTGGCAAAAGAAATAACTTATTCAGATCCTGAGCGAGATAATCCGGGAGAAAGTGGTTTATACAGCTTTACAGGAGAGCTTCAGGCCATTCAGGGTGATAATGTCATCTGGCTTAATAATGGAAAAGTATCAGTAAAAGCTGAAATGGATTATACCACTCTCTATCTTCTTCCATCATCAGATTCTATAGAAAATGAAAATCAAATAGAAGAAAATAAAAATATGCTCCCTAAAGATATGCCTAAAAAGATTAGCTGGAAAAGGGTTTATTCTCTAGAGCAGGGGACTGGTATTCTTTTGTATGGGAATGTCGATATAGAGAATGGAACCCCGGTGTTTAGAAATACTGAGCAAAATCCATTATTTGTTATTATCTTTGATGGAGAAAAAGAGACCGTTCTTAGGCGTTCTATTTGGAGTGGACGCCAGTTAAATGAATATTGGCATACTTTGACACCTATTTCACTTATTGCTGGCTCATTTTTACTTTTTGTAATGTCTTATGTTCAGTTTAGAAATATAGGTTCTAATCTCAACGCGGAGATTTTGCTTATTCTTAGCATGATCCCCATATTTCCTTTTTGTCCGCCAGGGCTATTCTTTTATTTTGCTTTCAGATATTTCTGGAAAACCGGCAGGTATCTCAGAGGTGAGCGAGATCTTCTCAGGCTTGTGGAAAGGTTTCCTTCTTTTGAAGAAGTTTCATCTTGCGAAGAAGCACTTAAAAAGTTTCCTTCTGCCAAATTAAGGAGTTGCGGCATTATTTCAGATTCCACTCTTATGAAAACACATTGCAGAGTATATGCTGATACTTCTCAAGCGGTGGGGGTTCCCTTGCATTTTTATGAAAAGCTTATAATTCCAGGAAATCCTGAAGTCCTCGCTAAAGAGTGCAGGAAAAAGGCAAGAATGATGGAAATTCTTGCCTCAATTTTAATAATTACCGGTTTATTACTAAATACAATATTAATTTTTATTGCATTTGATTTTTTCTTTTAATCATATTGAAGTTCTTTCAGTAGTCAGTAATTACAAACGCAGTTTTCTGAAAGAGCATTCTAACTTTATAGTTCAGAGTCTATTTTTAACGATCTGGTTTTTAAGACTTTTGAACTAAAACTTACTTCATTTACATTATAATTGGGCTTTCAGAAACTTTCTGGCTATAGAGCCTTTCATAGTTTTGAAAACCCTTTTTGATTTTAGTCTCGCTTTTTGGCGTGGTTAACGGTAAGCTTTCTACCTTTATATTCTTCACCATTAAGCATTTCAATTGCTCTATCAGCATGAGATTTAGATATATCTAAAAAAGAATAACTGTCTTTTATTTTGATAGTTCCAATATCTGATTGTTCAAGATCCAGTCTTGATTGAAAAAGTCTGGCTAAATCTTTGGGATAAACTTTTCTATTTTTTCCAATACTAATAAAAAGAGTCGTCTTATCTGGATCCTGCGGCATTCTTTGACGTCTCCGCGGAGCTGAACCCTTGCATGCTTCTTTTAGCAAATAAGCAGAAAGATAGCCTCTTCTTGATATAGGTGTGTACTTTTTGAAAAGTTTTTTGTAAGTGTCGAGAACTTCCGGGGATTCATTTGATTCAATGCTTTCAATAAATTCTTTGATACTGTTTTCAACAGCTTCCGGATTGATTTTTTCATCAATACTATTCATCTTAAAATTCTCCTGTAGTTGATCTTCCATGGAAATTAAAACCGGTCTTTTTGCCATGGACTCTAAAAAACTGACTGATCTAAAATTGTCAGTATAAAAAATATTTTGATGCTTCTTTGGCATCTTTGAAAAAATAAAAACAAGATCTTGGTCAAAACCATTTTCTTTCAGGTCTACCGGAGTATTAACAACAGCCGTCTTTATATAAGATAAATCAATGTTTTCACGACGGATGTGGTCAATAATCCTTTTAGGTGTACCGATAATTACATCAGGGTTGCCGGATAAAGCTTTCAGTTCCCGTTTTATTTCAGAATCTGATGTAAGCTCGGCAATACATAAATTGGATAGGTTTTTTGAAATATACCGAAAAAACTCAGAACCAGTTTTTCGAACATTTTTCGGTTCTGGAACAATAATAATGGCTCTGGTCTGATTCTGGCGGGTATCCAGATCTATCAGAAGAGGAATAATATAGGAAGATCTCTTCCCACGTTCACCTTTTGTTCCGGCTATTATGTCTTTTTTCTGGAAAAAAACAGGAAAAACCTTATTCTGGAAAGGCGTTGGTGCATCGAAACCTGCGTTATTGAGCAGAAAAATAATTTTTTCGTTCTGACTTGATATTTCTTTTTGATGCATTCCGACTACAAACTAATTTTTTTTACCTTGGTAAAGGATTTTTTATGAGAAAAAGAGCTATATTATTAATCACTCTCTCTTTCGTTACAATAGTAACGTTATATTCTGAAAATTTCAAGTTCACCTATAAAATTGATGACAAGTATCGAATACTCTCAAGGGTTGATGAAAGCGTCTATATTAATCGGCATTTTTCGCATAAGGCAGATATTCTTAATAGAATTACAGTTCATGTAAAAGATGTTAAAAATGATGGTGGACTTATAGATGCTACATATCAGACTTCGGAAAGAGCTTCAGGCGATACTGGAAAAAGTTATGAGTGCACAACAGAGTATGAATCTGAGTTTATTAGAGATTCTCTTGGTGTTTATAATATAGCACCAAGATATTTTATGCCTGTTGTAAGAGATGTTCCTGTTTTTTCTGGTAGAGATGTTCAGCCTGGTGACACCTGGTCTTATAAAGGTGAAGAGGTTCATGATTTTCGAAAAAGTTTTGGTATTCCAGACGCGTACCACATACCTATTTATGTAAATTATACATATCTTGGCAAGGCTGAATATGAGGGGAAAACCTATGACCTTTTATCAGTCAGGTATGATATCTATTATAGAGCGTCCGGGGTGCAGTCTTCAGGCGAGCTTTATCCTGCTAAAATTTCAGGACGTTCTGCCCAGCATGTTTATTGGAACGCGGAAGCTGGTCGTCCAGAAGCATATGAAGAGAATTTTGACTTCAAATTTGAAATGTCCAGCGGAGATACTGTTCAATATACTGGAATTGCAAATGCCTATGTTATTGAAAGTAAGATAATGGATAAAACCTCTGTAGCTGATAATATTAATGACAGTATTAATAAAGGTGGAATAAAAGATACTGGAGTTTCTGTTAGTGACGAAGGTGTAAAGATTACTTTAAGCAATATCCAGTTTAAACCTGAGTCATTTGAACTGACAAATACTGAAAGTAAAAAGCTTGATCAAATAGCCGAAATTCTTTCGCAGTATCCTGACAGAGATATTTTAGTGAAGGGACATACAGCATTAGCTGGAACAGAAGAGGGGCGGATGAAGCTGTCTTCTGAAAGAGCTGCTTCAGTTGCTGATTATTTGCTATCTAAGGGGATTCGCCGTTCAGAGCAGATTATTGTAAAAGGTGTGGGCGCTAAAGAGCCTGTTGCTGATAATTCAACAGCTGAAGGTAAGAAGGCTAACCGAAGAGTTGAGATTATTATACTGGAAAATTAATAGAACTCGGCTCTTCGCTTTTTACGGCTTTCAATCCATTTTAGAGTTGATTCAAGGGTTCTGTTTACTATTTTTTCTTGAGGAAAGTTTGTTTTTTTAAGAAGTTCTTCAATCCTTGAATGATCTCCAACCTCGTTTATAGCATGGGCGTCTGTATTTACAGCAACATTACACCCTTCTTTTTTGCAGGCTTTTATTAGTTCTATGGTCAGTTCTTCAGTTGTTCTGCCTAACTTTGATTTTGTATTATTGAATTCAATTGCTGTATCCGTTTCTGCGGCTGCTTTGGCCAAGATTGAAAAATTCATTAGATACTCTTTTGTATTAGGGTGAACAATGATATCAACACAGGGATTTTTTTTAATTGCCTTTACCATGGTCTTTGAATAATACTCAGGATTGGTTTGACTGCTTTTGTAATTGTGAAATCCTAGAAGGACAATATCATACCATTTCATAAAACGAGTAATTATATCTATTTCACCATCTTCATTTAAAACATTGCATTCCATCCCTTTTAAGAAGGTAATACCTTCTACTGGATTCTGTAATCTTTCAAAAAATGTGCTTGAGATTTTTCTACCAAGAAAGGGGCCGTGATCAGTTATAGCTTGTGCTTTTAATCCCTTTTTCTTTGAGGCTTCTAACATTTCGATTATTGAGTGCAGTCCGCAGGGGCTGAAAAGGCTGTGGGCGTGCAAATCTGCTTCGAGCATAATACCGGCGATCGGACTTGAACCGATACAGGGTTGCCCCCGGCAGATTTTGAGTCTGCTGTGTCTACCAATTTCACCACGCCGGCAGAAACTTCTTAATATTTTAAGAAGGTCGAATTGAAAATACACTAAAAAAATTGTTTTTGCAAGCAGCTTTGAAGAGGGATTACCCACTCTCTGTGAATAAAAGGAATGCATCAGGAGATATATAA
>JAQQAK010000422.1 GCA_028527945.1 Spirochaetaceae bacterium | reverse complement strand
AATCCAAAACAAAGCATCTTCTTCTGCATCAATATCCAAATCATCACACGCAAGACGAAGACTTTCTTTTATCTTTTCAAGTGAAATAAGACGAAAATTAAATTGCTGACAACGGCTTCTAATCGTAGCTGGTACTTTATGTATTTCAGTTGTAGCGAAAAAAAAAATTACATACGGAGGAGGTTCTTCAATTGTCTTCAAAAGCGCGTTAAAAGCAGATGTAGACAACATATGAACTTCGTCAATTATATAAACCTTATAACGACAAGTGTTAGGTGCAAAAAGAACCTCATCTTTAATTTCACGAATATCATTAACAGAAGTATTAGAGGCTCCATCAATTTCAATTACATCAAGAGCATTTCCACGAGAAATTTCTGTACATGCACTGCACTTTCCACATGGTGTAGCAGAAGGTCCTTCTTCACAGTTTACTGCCCGTGCAAGAATACGTGCTGCAGAAGTTTTTCCAACTCCACGAGGTCCGGAAAAAAGATACGCGTGAGCAATTCGCCCAGCTTTGATTGAATTTTTTATTGTTGAAACAACAAACTCCTGACCAACCAAGTCCTCAAACTGGGCCGGACGTCTTCTTGTTGCGGTTACTTCATATGCCATATTGACGAATTGTATATGATAATTTGACAGGTATCAAGCATGGATCTTGTAAGGATAAATAGCATAACAACTTAAAATACGGTTATATAAAAATCAAAAAAAATTAAATTTTATATATTTTATATCGCACACGATAAAATCGTTCTTGACATAATAAAGTCAAAGAAATATATTCTCTTTAAACAAAGCGCAAAGATAAACGGCGCATGAAAAAAATAAATTATTTTCAATTAAGGAGTTTTATATGTCAAATAAATTATCATTACCAGCTTTAGGAGAAAAATTTCCACATCTTGAGGTTTCTACCTCTCAGGGAGCAAAAGTATTACCAGAAGATTATAATGGAAAGTGGTTTGTTCTTTTTAGTCACCCTGGAGATTTTACTCCTGTATGTACAACAGAGTTCGAAAGTTTTGCTATGCATGAAAAAGAATTTCATGACTTAAATTGTGAACTTATTGGACTATCCCTTGATAGTGTTGAAGAACACAAAAACTGGATAAGCTGGATAAATGAAAATGCACCAGCCCCTATTAATTACCCTGTAATAGGAGATGAAAGCGCTATTGAAGTTGCCAATACCCTGGGAATGGTTCACAGTGCTTTGGGAAATGCTTCTATCAGAGCAGTATTTATTGTAGATGATAAAGGTTTTTTGAGACTTATGATGTATTATCCAATGGTTATAGGAAGAAATATTTCTGAAATTGTACGATCTGTTAAGGCCCTTCAAATCTTTGACAAAGAGAAGGTTCTTCTTCCTGCAGACTATCCTAATAATAAATGGCTTGGTGATAGTAAAGCGTTGCTTATCTCTCCTCAGAATGAAGAAATGCAGACTCAATACGAGGCAGCAAAGGAAGCAGGAAAAATTAATTCAAAAGCTGATTGGTTTTGGTTCAAAGATATGAAGTAATTTTCATTTCATATAACTATAAAAAAAGAAGCCTCTTAATGAGAGCTTCTTTTTTTTTGCAGACTATATGATACTTACCAACCAAGTTATTAAACTAATTAGGCAGTCTTATTTATGTCAAAAAAAAGCCGGTAAGCTTACTGTGGCACAACAATCAAACACTGACCGCTGCTTCCTTCCGGACCTGACGGAGTTGGGTGCAGAATGTTTGCACAGGGCCTACCGGCAATAAACGGAGAGAGGGGGATTCGAACCCCCGGTACCTTGCGATACACACGCTTTCCAAGCGTGCGCCTTCGACCGCTCGGCCATCTCTCCAAAATATTATAAATAATGTAAAAACACGAAAGTAAAATTATCACTAATAAAGTTCGAATCCTGACAAGGCGCATTAAGCACTATTCAGAATAAAAGCTCTTCTCTCCAAAATGTTTATCGGAGAGAGAGGGATTCGAACCCTCGGTACAGACAAGCTGTACAACGGCTTTCGAGGCCGCCCGATTCAACCACTCTCGCATCTCTCCAGAAATCTCTATTAAAAATTATAGAATTTCATAGAAAATCTTAGATTTTTTTCAGCCCTGTTAAACTGGAAAAATAAGTATACCCAAGAGGACTCGAACCTCCGACCTTTAGGTCCGCAACCTAACGCTCTATCCAGCTGAGCTATGGGTACAAAAAAAACGGAGAGGGAGGGATTCGAACCCTCGGTACCGTTGCCAGTACAACTCCTTAGCAGGGAGCCCGATTCAGCCGCTCTCGCACCTCTCCAACAGGAAATAAAAAAACGGAGAAGGTGGGATTCGAACCCACGGAACCTTGCGGCTCAACGGTTTTCAAGACCGCCTCCTTCGACCACTCGGACACCTCTCCATTCTGATTTCAAATTATCAGTGGGTACATAATATATTTATCTATACGTATTTTGTCAATAGGATCAGTTAACTGATAATCTCATATAATCGATCAAGGTCCTCCATAGAGAAATATGATATCTCTATTTTGCCCTTATCAAGATTTCCAGAAATAGATACTTTAGTACCTAATTTATCGATAAATTTTTCTTGTATTGTTTTTAAATGTGGATTCATTTCTCCGTCCGTAGATGACGATTTAGTTTTCTTTTTTGCTTTAGAACCACCAGACCTTCCGGCTACATAAGCTTCTGCTTCTCTTACAGACAGACCATTATTAATAATTTGTCTGTGAAGTTCTTCCATCTGCTCTTCAGTATCAAGTGAAAGTATGGCTCTTGCATGGCCTGAAGAAATAACACCTTTTACTAAAGTTGTTTGTATATTCTCAGGTAATTTCAATAGCCTAAGACTATTAGCCACAGTAGATCTGTTTTTTCCAACTTTCTTTGCGACTTCTTCCTGATTAAGATTTCCACGTTCCATAAGATCTCTATAAGCTAATGCTTCTTCAACAGGGTTAAGATCTTCACGTTGAATATTTTCTATAAGCGCTATTTCAAGTTTTTCATTATTTGAAAAATCTTTTACTATTACAGGTACTTCTGTTAGACCAGCAAGTTTAGACGCTCTATGACGACGCTCTCCGGCAATTATTATATATTCACCATTTTTTTCTTCGACAATAATTGGTTGTATAATTCCCTTTTCAGCAATCGACGCGGATAATTCTTTAAGGCTTGATTGATCAAAAGTTTTTCTGGGCTGATCAGGATTCCCCTTAACATTATCAATTGGTACATTTTTTACTCTTGTACTATTATCAATGTCCTCTTCAGAATCTACTCCACCTATAAGAGCACTCATCCCTTTACCAAGAACTGGTTTTTTAGACACGGTTTATAACCTCCTTGGCAAGCCGTTCATAACTTTTAGCACCAAGACAAGTTGCATCATAAAGATTAATAGGAACACCATGTGAAGGAGCCTCTGATAATCTAACATTCCTGGGAATAATAGTTCTGAATACTTTATCTTTAAAATAACCTGAAACTTCCTGAACAACCTCATTAGCAAGTCTTGTCCTGGAGTCATACATTGTAAAAAGAATGCCATCAACAATAAGTTTTTTATTTAATTCCTTCTGTACTGTTTTTACTGTGTTTAAGAGAAGACTTAATCCTTCAAGTGCAAAATATTCACATTGAAGCGGAATAATAAC
>JAQQAK010000421.1 GCA_028527945.1 Spirochaetaceae bacterium | reverse complement strand
TAATACCTGTTTTGTTAAATGTGCAGAATGTGGACTTGTTTATCAGAATCCTCAACCAGAACAATCTGAACTTGTTGAAAGATATGATGGGGAATATTTTGATTATGAAATAGAGAATGAAGATTCATTTTATAATTTAATGAAGCTGGGGCTTAATGATATTGGTTTTTTTGAAATTGAAAATGCCATAATAAATAAATGTCTTACTTCAGGTGACAAGCCGTCTTTTCTTGATATTGGTTGCGCTACAGGCCGGCTTATTTATGAAATGTCAAAACGTGGCTGGAATGTTAAAGGTGTAGAAGTTTGTAAGGCTTCTGCTGAATATGGCATTAAAGAGCGTTCTCTTGATATCAGGATAATGCCGTTTGAGGACTGTTGTTTTCAGGATAAGTCTTTTGATGTTGTTCATTGCTCACATTTGATTGAACATCTAACATCTCCTGACAGTTTTGTTGAAGAAGCTTCAAGGGTGTTAAAGCCCGGAGGACTTTTTATTATTACAACCCCAGATATTGGAGGATTTCAGTCTAAATTATTTGGATCTGAATGGAGGTCCGCTATAGAGGATCATATGTTTCTTTTTTCTTATAAAGATTTAAAAACTCTTTGTGAAAAAAAAGGTTTTTCAATTCAGAAGAAGGTCAGTTGGGGCGGCCTTGCTGTTGGAACAGTTCCTGCTCCTGTTAAAAAAATCGCTGATAAACTTGTTAAAGTTTTTAACTGTGGAGATGTAATGTGTGTGATGGCGTCAAATAAATGACGGCCTATTGACATGATATATTCATTTATCTAGTATCATAATACCGGAGGTAGTATGACAGAGGAGAGGTTGCAGCTTTTACCGGAGAATTTTTTACGTGAAATAGCAATTAAAGAAGGTGTCGGCTTTAACGATAATATCGATAAGCAGGATTTAATAGATCTGATTATTGATGCAATCGAAGAAGATCGTGATGAGGACAAACTTACAAATAATCCTGCTATGCAGATTAAAGAGCGTAAGTTTGATATAACGCTTAATGAACAGTTTGATTTCGGTGAGGATAAATATCCTCTTCCTGAAAAATATAATGTAACAAAGATTGTTCTGCTTTTAAGAGATCCTGCATGGGCATATACCTATTGGGATATTAAAGAATCTGATATAACCGCTCTAAAATGCGGAGCTTCTCAGGGCGGGTTGTTTTTACGCGTTTATGAGATTAAATCAGAAAAAATTTCAAAAGATAATATTATAGGATATTCTGATATTCCCGTATCTATAAGTGATAATAGCTGGTATGTTAATCTTCCTGAACCGGGAGTATTTTATTGTGTAGATCTTATGATTCTTAATGATGATACAGAAAAAGTTTTATGCAGATCAAATTTTGTAAAAAGCCCTATGTGGGAAATGGGCGCAAGTGGAGAATTTGAAGAGTTTAAGGGATATGGAAATGACCTTCTTATTGTAGCAGGAGCTTATGCTTTAAGTCCTTCAGAAACGGATGGGAAAATACCTCAGCGGATAATGTCTATGATCGACAGCGAGTTTTTGGAGTAGTGTATGGGTAATGAAAAAGGGTATTTAAGTTTTGTATTACATTCACATCTTCCTTATGTCCATCATCCTGAGCTAGAACATTGTTTAGAAGAAAATTGGTTTTTTGATGCTCTTTCAGAAACTTACCTTCCTCTTGTTAATATGCTTACAAAATTATGTGAGGAGAATATTGATTATAAAATCACTATTTCTCTTTCTCCTACATTAACATCAATGTTTCAGGACGAACTTCTTCAGGAGCGTTTTGTTACCTATCTGGAAAATAAAATAGAACTTGGAGAGCGGGAGCTTGAAAGAAATAAGGGCAATGAAGAGCTTTTAAAGCTTGCAGAATTTTATAGATCTCATTTTGAGATGTGTCTTGATGATTTTGAGAATAAATATAAGCGAAATATTATAAGAGGGTTTAAAGCTCTTGAAAAAGCTGGATGCATAGAAATTGTTACAACAGCCGCTACACATCCTTTTTTACCATTGTATCAGGATTTCCCAAAGGTTATTGAGGCTCAAATACATACAGCTGTTATTTCTTATGGTCGAGTTTTTGGTAGAGCTCCACGTGGAATGTGGATTCCTGAACTTGGATACTTTCCAGGTCTTGGTAAATATATGAAGCAGTATGGTATAGACTATAGTTTTATATCTGCTCACGGGCAATTATTTGCAACTAAAAAATCAAAATATGGTGTTTATGCACCTGTTCAAACAAGCAGTGGTATTCTTGCGTTTTCCAGAGATATAACTGCTTCTCGTCCGGTTTGGTCAAATGAAGAAGGTTATCCTAGCGATTCAATTTATAGAGATTCACGTCAGGATATAGGTTTTGACTTACCTCTTGATTATATAGGACCCTATATCTTTGATAATTCTGTACGAATGACGACAGGTTATAAATATTATAGAATCGCTAATGGTGATTCCGGACATATTTATAGGCCTGAGAAGGCATGGGCAAAGGCTATAGAGCATGCTGAAAATTTTGTATACAAAAGAGAAAAACAGGTAGATAAAATATCTTCAATGATGGATCGTCCTCCTGTTATTGTTTGTCCTTCAGATTCTGAGTTTTTTGGTAAATGGTGGATTGAAGGTATTACTTGGCTTGAACATGTAATAAGAAAGACTGCTGCTTCAACTAAGCTTAAGATGATTAGTCCTTCAACTTATATAGATCATTATCGGAATAATGAGAGAGTTGAACCTATATATTCTTCTTGGGGAAATAAGGGCTATGCTGGTGTTTGGCTTGGTGGCGCTAATGACTGGATTTATCGACATATACATAAAGCTTCAGAACGTATGGAGGAGCTTGTTTCAAGGTATCCTGATGAATCTGGTTTAAAAAAGCGCGTTCTTAATCAGGCTGCAAGAGAAGTTTTACTTGCTCAGTCATCAGACTGGCCATTTATAATGAAGACTTGTTTTAATGCTGATTACGCGAAAATGCGGGTTAAGAAACATCTTTTTAACTTTAATAACATATATGATAATTTATGTCGTAATACAGTTAATACTGAATGGCTTACAAGGATAGAAAAGGAAGATAATGTTTTTCCTGATCTTGATTATAGAATATTTGGAGATGATGATTCTTCTGCAAAATAACTGACAAAGTTGATTATGATAAGCGCTCGATACTGATCTGGTTTTGAGCGCTTTTTTTATTATTTATTTTCTTCTTCTAAAAGTTTAAAATCCATCACCTTAGCTTCTTCAAAAGCATCGTCTTTAAACTCTTCGATTAACGAAACATTTTGAAATGGTATCATTAAATGTTCAGCTTTACCAAAGAGTCTTTTTATCTCATCTTCTGATGGGTCTATTATCAGCTTTGATTCTTTATTTATTATCAAATTCTTTATTGAAACAAAATAGGGGTGAGTTAAATCTAGGCTGGTTGCCTTAAGTTGTAGATCTTTTTCTTTCCATTTGAAGTGAACCCTGTAAATTGACATACATAATACTTACTTTTTTATTTGTAAAAATACTACTAAACAAAGGTTAAGTTTCATTATCGGAAAATTTTATTATTTCTTTAATAAAAAAAAATAAAGGTTTAAAAAACAAATTTGATGGTTTAATATGTAAAAGGTGGTAGAAAGTGGGGATTTATAGGGGTATGTGGGAATAAACGATGGTTACCGGTGAGTACAGGAATAATTTAGATGAAAAAGGCAGAATGCTCATTCCTTCACGCCTTCGTACTCAAATTCCGGGTAGTTGCCTTGTTTTGACCCGTGGCATAGATAAATGTCTTTGGGTTTATACCCCTGAAGAATGGTCGAGGATTTCAACTATTATTTTGGAGTCTTCTTCGGTTTTTAAATCTAGAACGCGCCTTTTGCAGAGGCGTATTATTGCACCGGCGCAGGAATGTGAACTTGATAAATCCGGCAGAATTAATATTCCGCCGTCTCTAAGGGAAGCCGCAGGTCTTTCCCGGGAAGTTGTTCTTCTCGCAATGGAGAAATATATGGAAATATGGGATACAGAAACCTATGACCAATACTTAAATGAAAGTGAGGAGGATTTTCTGGCTGCTGCAGAAGGTTTAGGCGATGAGCTTAATCTTTAGCAGATTCAGAATATATGTCGTTCATGGATATTGTACATTATTCAGTACTGAAGGAGGAAGTATACAACTATTTAAAGCCAGAGGCGTCTGATCGTCTTATGATTGACTGTACCTTGGGGGAGGGCGGCCATTCCGAGTTTTTTCTTGGTAAGTGTGACTGGTTGAATATTGTTGGTCTTGATGCAGATAAGAACATTCAAGCAGTAGCCAGAGAGAGGCTTGCACCTTTTGGCGATCGAGTAAGGTTGTATAATCAGTGGTTTAATGTATTTTTCAAGCAGTATCCTCTGGGAGATGAACGACCCGATCTTATTCTATTTGATTTAGGTATTTCTGTATTTCATTATGAGAAATCCGGAAGAGGCTTTTCATTCTTGCATGATGAGCCTCTTGATATGCGGCTTTCGGCAGAGCTTGAACTGTCGGCTGCTGATATCGTTAATGAGTATCCGGAGGTCGAGATTGCGAATCTCATTTATGAATTCGGCGAAGAACGCCTTTCAAGACGTTTTGCCAGAGCTATTGTAGCTGAACGAAAGCTTGGCCGAATAGAGACAACAGGTCAGCTTGCGGAACTTATAAAGAAGGCCTCTCCGGCTGATTATCGGCATGGAAGAATTCATCCGGCGACTAGGACTTTTCAGGCTTTAAGAATAGCTGTTAATGGAGAGCTTGCAAGGCTTGATGCCGCTTTGGCAAATGCGCTGCGTGTTTTAAAGCCAGGTGGACGTATGGGAGTGATAACTTTTCATTCTTTAGAAGATAGAATAGTAAAGCAATTTTTTAAAAGTATGAATAAGACCTGTATATGTCCTCCTGAACAGCCGATATGTAACTGTAATGGTAGGAAAATTGTGAAAATTCTTACCAAGAAACCTGTGATTCCGACAATTGAAGAAGTTCGTGAAAACGCTCCATCAAGAAGTTCGAAGTTACGGGTCGTTGAAAAAATATCAGATGAGGAATTTAGTATTTGAAAAAGATAATAATTACATTGATGATATTTTCAGTTCCAGCTCTTCTTTTTCTATCTGTATTGCAATCATACAGGTATGATGTTTTGGAGGGAGATGTCGCGCGTCTTGAGTCTGTGCAAAAAGAGCTTTTTGAGAAAAACAAGAAAACTATCATGGGGATAGAATATTTAAAATCTCCATTTCGTATAGATAAAATAGCAGGTAAAGAACTTAATCTTGATAAGGTTGATGGAGATAAGGTTTTTAGGATAGAAATTGAAAGACAGGGGAATAGTAACGATGGCTGATTCTTGTTCAATTTTTTCTACTAAAGATCTTTGCTCCTGGACTGGTGGCAGGCTTGAAGGAGCTTCTCATGTTTCTGTTTTTTCTGTTGTAATAGATTCAAGGAGCTGTTCTGAAGGTTGCCTTTTTGTTGCTTTGTCAGGTGAGCGCGCTGATGGACATAATTTTATAGAAGATGTTTTTAAATCTGGTGCTGTAGGCGCTGTTGTTATATGTGAATGGGCTGATTCTCATAAGGAATTAATTGATAATATTTTAATTACTTATAATGAAGTATTTTTTCTAATAGTTGGTGACACTCTAAAAGCTCTGCAACAGTCTGCTGCTGGATACCTTGATGGCGTAAAGCATCCTGTCAAAATTGGTATTACAGGAAGTAATGGCAAGACAACTACAAAAGAATTTATTGCTTCAGTATTGGCTGAAAAATATTCTGTTGTAAAAACTAAAGGAAACCTCAACTCTGAAATTGGTCTTGCTTTATCGGTTTTTGATATAAGAGAACAGCATGATTACGCCATTATGGAAATGGGGATAAATCGTGTTGGAGAGATGGATATCCTTGCTGATATACTAAAACCTGAAATAGTAGTAATAACTAATATAGGTTCTGCTCATATTGGTATTTTTAAAAATATAGAAACTACAGCGTTTGAAAAACGCCGGTCTGTAAAGTATTTTAACAAAAATAGCTTCCTCTTTTTAAATGAAAATGAATCTTTTAAAGATTTTCTTGCAGAGGGACTTAGTAGTGAAGTTATTTATTTTGGTGAAGATAGTATAAGAAAGCTTTATTCAGATTTTGCGTATGTAGATCTTGGACTGAAAGGCTGGATGCTACATTTTGGCGGACTTGATGTTGAAGTTGCTATTCCCGGCAAGCATAATCTTGTAAATGCTATTTCTGCCTGCGTGCTTGGAAATAAAATTGGTTTATCTAATTTACAGATAAAGCAGGGGCTTGAGTCTGCTTCTTTCGTTTCCGGCCGTACTGAAATTATTGAAGCAGAATTGACGCTTATTAATGATTGTTACAATGCAAATTATGAATCTTTTGAAAAGATTGTTACCTTTGCTGACAGCCTTGAATGGGCTGGACGTAAAATATATATTTTTGGCGATATGAAGGAGTTGGGTTCTTTGAGTATAGGAATCCACGAAAAAGCAGGAGAGTTTGCTGTCGAAAGTGCTGCTGATCTTATTTTCTTTTTAGGTGCTGATATGAAATTATCTTATGAAACAGCTTTGAATAAAAATGAAGCGTTGAAAAAGAAAAAGTCTATTTTTTATTTTAGTAATTACAAAGAGCTTGAAGTCAAGGTTATAAGACTGCTAAAGGAAGGGGATCTTGTTCTTCTGAAAGCTTCAAATTCGATGCGGCTTGATCGGCTTGTTGAACCGGTTATGGCTAAATTCGGGAGTATCGCATGTTAAAAGAGATCTTTTTTCCTCTTGTAGATAGAATATCTGCTTTTAATATCTTTCAATATATTACTTTCCGAGCGGCTTATGCAGCTGTAACAGCTTTATTTATCTCTTTTTTGTTTGGCCCCAAAATTATAAAATCTTTGAGAAAGTTTAAGCTTGGCCAGATGGTTAGGACAGATGGTCCTCAATCTCATTTATACAAAAGCGGAACGCCTACTATGGGCGGAATCCTTATTATTATTGCAGTTTTTGTATCGTCGTTTCTTTGGCAGGATTTGGATAACCCTTACATGTGGATAGCTCTCATTTCGTTGGTCGGTTTTGGTTTTGTGGGTTTTCTTGATGATTATCTAAAGATTACCAGAAAGAGCAGCGAGGGGCTTCATGCCAAGTTTAAGATGATTGGACAAGTTGGCGTGTCTCTCGGTATTGTTTTATTTTTATATTTTAATCGAAATGAGCATACAACATTGCTTTATCTGCCATTTTTTAAGAATCCTGTCGCAGATTTAGGCGTTTTATATATTCCTTTTGGAGTATTTGTTCTTGTCGCGTGGACTAATGCTGTTAATTTAACAGACGGACTTGATGGCCTTGCGACAGGTCTTGTTATTATGGTTGGAATAGCTTTTGTTATTCTTACTTATATAACCGGACGAGCGGACTTTGCGTCGTATTTACAGATCCCGTATTTACCTGAGAGTAGTGAACTTCCTGTTTTCTGCTTTTCTCTTGTTGGCGCCTCAATAGGCTTCTTGTGGTTTAATTCGCACCCGGCAGAGGTTTTTATGGGGGATACAGGTTCTCTTGCTTTAGGTGGAGTTCTGGGAGTTGTCTCTCTTATGATAAAAAAAGAGGTGTTGCTTGTTGTTATAGGCGGGGTTTTTGTTCTCGAAGCTCTTTCTGTGATTATACAGGTCGCTTCATTTAAGATTAGAGGGAAGAGGGTTTTTAAAATGGCTCCTCTTCATCATCACTTTGAGTTAAAAGGTTGGGCAGAAACAAAAGTTGTTATCAGATTTTGGATAATGGGCGGAATGTTTGCGATTTTAGCCCTTTCAACCTTAAAAATACAATAGACAAGGAAAATAGATAATTTGACCAGTAGGTTTGAGCTCGAAAAAGCTCCAGGCGGACAATGTGATTTTATACTCTTAATGATGGTGGTACTTCTTGCCGGTTGTGGGTTTGTGGCTCTTTTTTCAGCTTCATACGATTATGCCTCTCAGCAATATGGCGATAGTTTTATCTTTATACGAAAGCAGTTTCTTTTAGGTATCATTAGCGCGTTTTTGGCTTTCGGTGTTTATAAGCTGCCGGTAGAGCTTATCAGGCGTGTAACTCCTTTATTATTTATTTCAAGTCTTGTTCTAATTCTTTTAACATTTGTACCTGGGTTGGGAGAAGAGCGGCTTGGAGCTCGAAGATGGATCTTTATTTCCGGTTTTTCTTTTCAGCCGTCAGAATTGGCTAAGCTTACACTTGTGCTTTATTTGGCAAATATTTTTGATAAAAAACAGGAGCGTATGGGGGATTTGCTTAATACTGTAATTCCTCCGCTTCTTATGCTTATAATACTTTTTGCGTTTGTACTTATGCAAAATGATTTTTCTTCAGCTGTCTTTATTTTGATTATGGGACTTTCTTTGTTTTTTGTTGCTGGAGTGTCTTTGCTGCACTTTATATATATGCTGGCAGCAGCGGTTCCTTTGTCTCTGATATTTCTATTTACAAAACCACATAGAGTAGAGCGTCTTATTTCATTTATAAGTCCTGACTCTGATCCTGTCGGCTCCGGTTTTCAGATGAAAGCAGCTTTTTCAGCTCTTCAAAACGGTGGCTTCTGGGGGCGTGGAATCGGAAACGGTTTAAAAAAACTTGGAGGACTTCCAGAGGTCCATTCTGATTTTATTTTTGCGTCTACTGCTGAAGAAGTAGGTTTTATTGGAGTTTTGTTGCTTATTGCCTTGTTCTTGTTTTTTGCTGCAAGAGGTTTATTCTGTAGTTATCGAAGCGGTTCAAGGTATGATTTTCTGTTAAGTTTTGGTTTGACAAGCTGTATTCTATATCAGGCTTTTTTTAATATGGCTGTTGTTTCCGGCCTTGTTCCGGCAACAGGTATTCCATTACCTTTCTTTTCACATGGTGGCTCATCATTGATGGTAACATTTTTAATGTGTGGTTTTTTGCTTGGTGTTACTAAAAGACAAAGAGAGGAGAGTTTATGAGTCAGGCTCAAGAATACAATAAAGAGTTTAATAACCATAACATCCCTTTTTATGATTATAGTAATACAGAGCATAAGCTTGTTAATGCTGCTGAAAGAGCCGCAAAGGATGATCGACATCAAAAGAGGCGTGAAAATACTGTAAAAACATTTAAGATTATTATAGCTGTCCTTTTGACGGTGGTAATCCTTCAGATCGTTTATCATCTTTATTTTGCCAGAAATGTCGTAATTGACAAAATAAAAGTAAGGACAGATCAAAATTTTGTAATGACCAATGATGATGTTCTTGAAATGGCTGGACTCAAGGTCTCTGAATCATATTTTGCTATTGAACCTGAAGCAATAAAAAAAAGGCTTGAAAGTTATCCTCAAGTTGCTTCTGCTGTTGTTGAGAAAAGATTTCCAGATACTCTTTTGATCGATATTAAAGGAAGGTACCCTCTGGCTATATGCCTCATAGAGGCTGGTAATCGTGTAATACCGGCTGCTGTAGATTCAGAAGGTGTTGTTTTTCAGCTTGGAAAGAGTGTTATAGATCTTGATTTGCCGGTCGTTTCTGGTATAAAATTCACAGAGCCAAGAGTCGGTGCTGTGCTACCTTCGTCTGTTATTGCGTTTCTTGAAAGTCTTAATAATTTAAAAGTTGAGTCTTCGGTTTATTTTAACAGTATTTCAGAATGCAGGATTATAAGAAAAAATGATAATGATTTTGATGTCTTGATGTATCCAAGAAATTATAGTATTCCTGTCAGAATAGGTAACAGAATCAGTAAGGATGTATTTACTTATATGCTTTTGGTGTTGGATGTTGTACATCAGGAAGGTCTGGAAAAGGACCTAAGTGAGCTTGATTTTAGAACAGACAAAGTTGTGTACAAGGTCAAGGGGGAGTAGTCTTGCCGGTTGATGATTTAATTGTAGGATTGGATGTAGGAACGACAAAGATCTGTGCTGTTATTGGTGAGTTTAATGAAAATGGTAGAGTAGAAATTGTAGGAATAGGAACCGCTCCTTCAGATGGATTAAGAAAAGGTGTTGTAATAAATATTGAATCTACTCAAAAGGCTGTTTTAAAAGCTATAGATGCTGCTGAAATGATGTCTGGCCGTCAGGTTGGATCTGTAATAGCCGGAGTCGCTGGCTCTCATGTCGAGGGAATAAACTCCAGAGGTGTTGTAGCTGTTTCTGGCCGTGATAGAGAAATTGATGAAGATGATATTCGTCGTGTTATAGATGCCGCAAAAGCGGTTGTCATTCCTATGGATAGAGAAGTTCTCCATGTTATTCCGCAGGAATATATTGTTGATGATCAAGGTAATGTCAAGAATCCTCTTGATATGATTGGAATCAGGCTTGAAGCTGAAGTTCATATCATCACAGGTTCAGTCACCTCTGCACAGAATTTGTTAAAATGTGTAAACCGAGCTGGTTTTAGAGTTGAAGATATTGTGCTTGAGTCTATTGCTTCTTCAATGGCTGTTCTTTCCAGGCAGGAAAAAGAACTCGGCGTTTTAATGATTGACCTTGGAGGGGGAACCACCGATGTTCTCGTCTTTCTCGAAGGTTCTCCATATCATACCGATGTTGTTGCTGTCGGAGGAGAGCAGGTTACCAGTGATATTTCTATTGTAATGAAAACTCCGCTGGAGTTTGCTGAAAAGCTTAAAATTGAATCAGGATGTTGTTATCTTCCAATGGTTTCTCCTGATGATGAAATCCTTTTGCCAGGTGTAGGCGGCTGGCCGACTGCTTCAATTCCTAGGACTGAACTTTGTAATATTATACAGTCTCGAATGGCTGAAATTTTTGGTCTAATACAGGAAAAAATGGTAAAAAAAGGTTATATGGAACTCATGCGTGGTGGTGTTGTTCTAACAGGCGGCGGTGCTATGATGCCGGGTGTTGCAGAGTTGGCCAAGGAAATATTCAATGTTCCCACCAGGATTGGTTATCCTTACGAGCTTGGAGGGCTTGTTAAGGAATATCGTAGTCCTATGTATTCAACTGCTGTTGGTCTTGTTATGTATGGTGAAGAACTTGCTAAAAAAGAAGGCGAGGGGAACGTTATCTCAAAGCGGACAAAGGAAAGTTTTGGAAATAAATTCAGAAATTGGATGAAAGAATTTTTTTAAAAAGGTCTGATTTTACACTGGTAAAAGAAAGTCAGACCGTTTATTATATTTAAGAGCTTCTGGGAGGGGGCGGCTATGAAAATAGAGCTTGTCGAAGATAAATTCGGTAGCGGTGCGACTAGCCCTACTGTAATTAAGGTCATTGGTGTAGGCGGCGGAGGAAATAACGCTGTAAACCGGATGATTGAGAGTGGATTAGATAATGTAGAGTTTATTGCTGTAAATACAGATTTACAGGCTTTAAAATTATCTAACGCAGCAAACAAAATGCCAATCGGATCAAAGTTGACCGGTGGTTTAGGCGCAGGTGGAAATCCTGAGATAGGTGAGAATGCTGCAATTGAAAGTACTGAAGATTTAAAGAATGCTTTACGCGGTGCTGATATGGTTTTTATCACAGCCGGAATGGGTGGTGGAACCGGAACTGGTGCTGCTGCTGTAGTAGCTCAAATTGCTAAAGAAATTGAAGCGCTAACTGTTGCCGTTGTAACAACTCCATTCTCTTTTGAAGGTATTAAAAAAATGAAACTTGCTGATAAGGGGATTGAAAGGCTTCGCAAGGCTGTTGATACTCTTATCGTTATCCCAAATCAGTATCTTCTTAAAATAGTTGAAAAAAGAACTCCAATAAAAGAAGCTTTTAGAATTGCTGATGATGTTCTTCGTCAGGGGGTTCAGGGTATATCTGATCTTATAACTAAACCAGGCGATATAAATATCGATTTTGCTGATGTCAGAACTGTTATGAGCGAAAGTGGTGATGCTCTTATGGGGATTGGTGTTGGAAGTGGTGAAAACAGAGCTGTTGATGCTGCTACAAATGCCATAAATAATCCTCTTTTGGAAGATGCCAGAATTGAAGGCGCAAAGGGTATTCTTGTTTGTGTTATAGGCGGAGACGACTTTTCGCTTCATGAATATGAAGAAATTATGAATATAATAACTCCAAATGCTGATGAAAACGCTACTATAATATCAGGAACAACTAACGATCCGTCTCTAAATGATGAGGTCATTGTTACTGTTGTTGCAACTGGGGCAAATAATGAAATTGAAGAACCAGAACCTGTTGTAGAAGAAGTTAAGGTCGAAAATGAAAAACCTGAAGTTGTTGGTTATAAAGAATGGATGGCTATGCAGTCTGGTCTTTCTAAAAACAATTCAACCTCAGCAATACCTCGAAGAAGTTCTTCACTTGATGAAGATTTAGGGATTCCTACAGTTTATAGAACAGACTTTGGTAATAAGCATTAATTTTTCAGGCTTGTAAAATGGATGTAGACAGAATCCTTGCGGATTATATTGATTATTTAAGACTCGATCTAGGACTTAGCCAAAATACTATTGACGCTTACAGCAGGAGTTGTAGGACTTTTTTGTTATATGTCGATGATAAAGGCCGTTCCCTCTCGGAAATAAATTCTGCGGATATTATAGCGTTTTTAACAGAAAAACAAATTGGTGGTGATGAACATAATTCAATAGGTAGTAGAACCGTTTCACGGATTCTTAGTTCTCTGCGTTCTTTTTTTAATTTTCTTGTAATTGAAAAAGTACGTGAAGACAACCCCGCAAAAATTATTGAAATGCCAAGGCTTGATAAAAAATTACCTGATGTTATGAGTATTGAGGATGTAGATAATTTCTTATCTATGATTGATATAGAAAAACCTTCAGGACTTAGGGACAGAGCCCTTTTTGAGCTAATTTATTCATGTGGGCTCCGCGTTTCTGAAGCAGTTTCACTTAAAATAAGTAGTTTATTCATAGATGAAGGTATTGTACGGGTTTTGGGAAAAGGCAGTAAAGAACGTTTTATCCCCCTTGGCGGCGAAGTTGTTTATTGGCTTCAGAAATATATGACCGAGGGTAGGCCTCTTCTTGTTAAGAGATGTGATAATCATGGAATGCTTTTTTTAAATTATAGAGGACAGCCATTAACTCGTAAAGGAATGTGGAAGCGTTTTCAGCAGATTGCAGAAAAGGCCGGTATTCATGCAAAAATACATACTTTAAGGCATTCATTCGCAACACACTTAATTCAAGGCGGAGCAGATTTACGTTCTGTTCAGGAACTTTTAGGACATACGGATATATCAACAACTCAGATATACACTCATTTGAACCGTGATGATTTGAAGGCTGATCATGCCCATTTTCATCCGCATGGATAAAAGCGCAGGAGAAATGATGAGAAAAGGTTTGTTTTTATTTTTTGGTATTATTTCAGTTATGTTCCTTTTTTCTTGTCAGAATGATAAGAAAATATGGTTTAACAAGCTTTCAGCCGCGGATAAAAAAGAATTTACTTCTGGAGATATTCCTGAAGAACGTATAAAAAATCTGAAAAAAGGTATTGAAAGTTATCAAAAAGAAGCTGATAGAACTGTAAAAGCTACAAAACAGATAGGTATTTATTACCGTATGATTGCTTTAGAGTATATGAGCCTTGAAATGTATGGTGAAGCTTTAAAAAGTTTTGAAATGGCTATTCAATATTTTCCTACCAGTCCAATGCTTTATTATAAAGCAGCAGTAGCTGCAGGACAAATGACTCTGGCTGTTTATGATGCAGATGATGATAGTTATTATTTTGATAAGTCTGAGAAGTATTATAAGCGAGCAATAACTCTTGATGCCAATTATAAAGAGGCATTATACGGATTATCTGTTTTATATATCTTTGAGCTTAATAAACCACTTGACGCTGAGCCTCTTCTTGAACATCTTTGTGATATTAGCAAGAGTAATTTTGATGCGCGGTTTTTATTGGCCAGAGTAAAAGTTTTAAAAGGAGATACAGATTCTGCTGTTGATTTATATTCTTATATTGAAGAAAACTCCAGAGATGATGAGATGAGAATTAAAGCTAAGGAAAATAGAATTAATGTTCTTGGAGGGCTTGGCCGTGATAGATAATTCTAAAGTTCTATTAAGCCGTATGCGCTTTTTACGAGCTAATGAAAAACATCTTTTAAATAAAATGTTTCCGGCAAGTGAAGATCTTATTAAATTAAAAGTTTGTGATATAGAAAATATAATATCACGCAGATTAAGAGTAAAAAATAGCAACCTTGAGTACATGGTTACTGAAGCCCGGAAAGCTTGTGAGATGATGGCTGATGAAAATTTAAAAGCTGTATTTCTTGGAGATGAACAATATCCCGCACAGCTTTCCGAGTTGTACAATCCTCCTTTTTCTCTCTATTATAGAGGGACTTTGCCTTCTTGGAAGAACCCTGCTGTTTCTGTGGTAGGTACAAGAATTGCTACAGGCGCTGGTCTTGATTCATCTTTTTCATTGGGCTACAGTTTTGCGACTGCGAATTGTCCGGTTGTTTCGGGGTTGGCTCTTGGTGTAGATAGCGCGGCTCATAAAGGGGCTGTTACTGCTTCTGGTTCTACCATAGCTGTTTTGGGCTGTGGAGTTGATACTATCTATCCCTCAAGTAATAGAAATCTTGCTTCTTCTATTTTAGACTCAGGTGGGGCTATTGTTAGTGAGTATCTACCTGGAGAACCTGCAAGACGACATCATTTTGTTGAAAGGAACAGAATTATAAGCGGGTTATCGAGGGCTGTTATTGTTGTAGAAGCCCCAGGTAAGTCGGGAGCTCTGATTACTGCAGATTTTGCGCTTGAACAGGGACGTGACATCTTTTTTCATGAAAATGCTTTAAAACAGGCTGGAGAAGGAAGTCGTGTCGAGAGATATATATTCGATGGCGCCCCTTTAATAAATAATGCTTATGAAATATTAGCGGACTGGGGATTCCCTGATGCGCTTAAATATGATAGTACTGTGAAAAAAGAAATGTATGTAACATCAAAAAATGCTGGAAATCTTATGGCAGAAAGATTGAAAGATGAACTTGATGGTGCTTATTTAAAGTTTAATGGAAAATATTTCAGGAGAGGATGTAATGAAAGTCCATACTCTACTAATCGTTGAGTCCCCGGCTAAAGCTACTACAATAGAAAGGTATCTTGGTCCGGGTTATACTGTTCTCGCATCAATGGGGCATCTTATAGATTTGCCTAAATCACGTATCGCAATTGATGAAGAGCATAATTTTGAACCAGAATATATTACAGTTAGAGGCAAAGCTAAGATTTTAAAAGAACTACAAAAGAATGCTAACAAAGCAGGTCATGTTCTTCTCGCCTCTGATAATGACAGGGAAGGAGAGGCAATTGCCTGGCATTTACGAAATTCTTTTCTGAAGAAAAATGAAGACTTAAATATAGAACGAATTGTTTTTAATGAAATTACACCGGAAGCTATTAAAAACGCTGTAGCAAATCCGATGGAAATAAATGAAGCAAAGGTTAACGCTCAGAAGGCAAGACGTGTCCTTGATCGTATTGTTGGTTATAATCTTTCTCCGCTTTTATGGTCAAAGGTTAAAAACGGACTTTCTGCGGGGAGAGTACAATCTGTTGCGCTTCGCTTAATTTGTGAAAGAGAAGAGCTTGTTGAAAAATTCATACCGGAAGAATACTGGTCACTGGATGCTTCTTTTTCGAAAGGTAGAAGTACGTTTATAGCGCAGATGGCGCAATATAAAGGTGAAAAAGTAGATATAAAAACTGAAGAAGAAGTTCAAAAAATAATAGAAAGTCTTAAAGATCAAAAAGCTGAAGTAATTTCTGTAAAAGAAACTGAAAAACAGCTGAAACCAAAAGCTCCATTTACAACATCGACTTTACAGCAGACTGCTGCAAACAGGTTGGGTTTTACCTCAAGAAAAACCATGCAGATTGCTCAGCAATTATATGAAGGTATAAATATCGGAGCAAGTAGAGTAGGTCTTATAACTTACATGAGAACAGATTCTACAAGAATTTCTGAACAGGCTCTTGGAGAAGTTCGTGAATGGATTGAAAAAAATCATCCTGATTCACTTCCTGAGAAGCCATTAACATATTCAGTAAAAAAGAATGCTCAGGACGCGCATGAGGCTATTCGTCCTACATATGTAAGATATACACCAGATGAGATTAAAGAACACCTTAATAAAGATCAGCTGAAGCTTTATTCCATAATTTGGGAAAGATTTGTAGCTTGTCAGATGAAAAACTCAAAAACACTTACCATCTCATACGAAATACAGGCAGGGGAAGCTCTTTTTAGAATAAGTTCTACAAAAGTAAAGTTTAAAGGTTATCAGAATGTTGTAAAGCTTCTTAAATCTAAAGAAAAAAATGTTAAAGTTCCATCTCTTAAAAAGGGTGAAGAGGTTAATATTTCAGATTTTGACGCGACTCAACATTTTACAACAGGGCCTTCACGTTTTACTGACGCAAGTATTGTTAAAATGCTTGAAGAAAACGGTATTGGACGACCTTCAACTTATGCTCCTATTATAGGGGTTCTTCTTGATCGTTATTATGTTGTAAGGAAAAATAAGCAACTACAGCCTACAACACTTGGCCGTATTATTTCAGATATGCTTTCAACCCAGTTTCCTAATGTTGTGAATCAGAAATTTACAGCAGAAATGGAACAGAATCTTGATCAGGTTGAAGTTGATGGGCTTGAGTGGCATAAAATGATTAAAGATTTTTACGCTCCTTTTAAAGCCCAGCTTGAACATGTTAATGAAACTCTTGAATCAATCAAAGGTGTTTTGGATGAGCCTACTGATGAGATTTGTGAAAAATGCGGTAAACCAATGGTTAAGAAACTTGGCCGTTTTGGTTTCTTTTTAGCCTGTTCAGGTTTTCCGGAGTGTCGAAACACTAAAGCTGTTCCTCTTGGCGATTGCCCTCGTGAAGGATGTGACGGTAAAATAGTTGCCAGGAAAAAAGCCGGAGGAAAGGGGAAGGAATTTTACGGTTGTACAAATTATCCTGAATGTGATTTTATTTCTCACTTTAAACCAACAAATTCGAAATGTCCGAAATGCGGATATTTTCTGGTTGAAAAAAATGATAAAAAGAATGGAATCGTAAAAACTTGTGTTAATCCTGAATGTGATTTTCTTCATACTCATGAGGAGAATCCGGAGTCTGAATCTAAATGAGAATTGAAGAATATCTTGGGTATTTAAGCAAAGTAAGAAATTACTCTGAAGAGACTGTTAGAGCTTATGCCGAAGATCTTTCTAAATTTTCTCAATAT
>JAQQAK010000420.1 GCA_028527945.1 Spirochaetaceae bacterium | reverse complement strand
AAAGCTGGTATCTAATAGAATTCTTATGGGTGAAATAAAAAAATACATAAAAGAAAACCTCATTATTGGGGTTTTATCTACGCTTCCTGATGCTGAAAATGCTCTTTTTGAAGAGCTTCAGAAGCTTTATGGTGAAGCGGATCTGATAACAGATCCGCTTAATTTTAAATGGACATCATACTATGACAAAGAAATGGGTGATTCTATAAGACGTAGATTTCTATCTTTTAAAAGATTGATAGATCCCTCCGAGCTGTCTTTAATTAAGCATGCCACTAATGATATTGAGCAAAAATATGTTGTGGGCGAGGGCAGAAAAATAAATCTTGATCCTGGCTTACTTGATCTAAACAGGCTTATTCTTGCTACAACAAAAAATGTTGGCCATCGTATACCTCTTCAGGACGGAATCTACGGCGAGGTTACTCTTATTTATATGAAAAAAGAATTTCATGCCCTTGATTGGACATATCCTGATTACCAAAGTCCTGAATATATTTCTATACTAGAAAAAATCAGATCTCTTTATAAGGAAAAATTAAAGCAGAAATAATTTTTCTTTTTAGCACTTATGTGTGAAGTATATAAAAACATTATTATTTCTTTTTATTATGCTGATACAGAGCTGCACGTTTTTTAGAACGAATTCAGAGATTCAGGTTCTTATTCCATGCACTGCTTCTTTGGAACAAAAATGTAGAATTTCATCCTATATCATTGAATATCCTGTTAGTATTTATGATGACTGTGTTGTTTATTCTTCTATAGAAGCTATATGCTTTGATTCATCAAAAGATTTATTAGTTGATTTGAATATAACCAGGGGAGTTAATTTACCTATTCTTGCTTATCCTGTTTTTACTGCTTTCTCTGATACTGGCTGTTTTAGTTTTCAAGGAAGCTTTCCAGCAGCGGCTATTTATCCATTAGATGTGGAAAACTCATCTTTGGAACTTTCTTGGAGCAATGGCTTTGAAGGCTTTGTTTTAAAGAAATGCTCTGAAAGCACAGGAATAATTAAAGGTTTTAATACAATAAGTTTTAGAGAAGCTGTAGCCGAAAAGGTTTACCGGTTTGAAAACTCTGATACTGAGCCAGTTAAAGGTGGGGGCTGGATAATTGATAGCAGAAATATTTTATCTCGTTTGGCATATGGTGTTTTTAGAGAATCTTCAATAACAAAAACAGATATGAAAAACTTTCTTCTACCGGTAACCGGAGGAAGTTATATTTCTGATAATTTTCTTTATGGTTCTGAAGAATCGATTTCTATTGATTACGATTGTTTTATACAAGTTTGTATAATAAAGGATAAAACTACTTCTTTTATGAATTTAGAAAATGGAGAGGTTGTTTCTGTTTATTTTAATGATTCGTATTGGTGTTTTACTAATTACCTAACAGGTCAAAATGATTCAGGCAGGTTCTAAGCTATTTAATTTACATCCTTATGGGAGATAAATAATCTTTGATGCTGTTATTGGAACCGCACCACTCTCTGTCATCAGGTAATCATTTTCAAGTCTGACTCCACCGGCGTCTTTGTCATACAAGCCTGGTTCTATTGTAAAAATCATGCCTGGAAGTATTGTTTTCTTGAATGGTGTTCCGCTTTTTATCGAAGGTGCTTCATGTACATCAAGTCCTATCCCATGACCCAGACTGTGGGGCATTATATACCCGGTTTCTTCAAAAAACTTGTCAACTGCTGTTGCAAGCTCATTTGCGCAGATATTTTTATGTGATGCTTTTTCTGCTGCTAGGTTATGAGCTTTTTTTGTTAGTTCAACCATTTGTTCTTGTTTGTCAGATAAAGAACCCCTGCAAATTGTCATGGTAATATCTGTTGCGTAACCTTTAAATTTCAATCCACAGTCGATTATAGAAAGCCCACCAGCTTGCCCTTGTAAAACCGTTCCTATGTTATCTGAGCTGTATGCTGGAATGCAGTGTATACCCCAGGAACGGCCTGCACCTGCGGCGAGTGTTTCAAAGCTGGTGCCTTCGGCGCCAAGTTTTCGTCCTTCAGATTCTATAAGCATTGCAGCATCTATTTCTGTTTTTATGCTTCCATCAATAAAAGCTGCTTCAATAGTATTTATCAATTTATTAGTTAATAATCCGGCTTCTTTGTAAATTTCAATCTCAACTTCATCTTTAACCGCGCGTAGGTTAAGAAGGTATTCATCTACTCCTTCTGCTCTGCATTTTATTGTAAATGGATAAAGCTCTTTCTCAAGTTCGTTATAAAGTACATAAGGTGTTGATGAGGAAAATTCAATTGTACCTTCTGTTAATTTTGCTGAGCATATTTGCTTTACTGCTTTACAAAAATTGCGGTTGAAGTCTCCATATGAAATTATCTTATCCGCAAAGGCTGTTTTTTCTGCCATTATTACATCCCAGGCAACAAGAACTGTTTCGGAATTTGAGAAAACAATTAAAAGAGCATCAGAATCCATTCCTGATAAATAGCGTAAGTTTTTGGTTTGTCTTCCTTCTGTATCTTCGATAACAACAGCATCTATTTTCTGCTTCTGCATCCATTCGCATAAACTCTTAATCCTGTTTTTATAGATCTTCATATTGTGTTTTCCTTTTTGTCCTTATCAGTTGTTTTGCCGGAAGGTTGTTAAAACCCCGCCTTTTTATCAAATTAACTTTTATTGACTTTTGGGCGGTGTTGTTTTTGCTTAAGTATTAAAGTAGTTCGCTTTAACAGTATTAAATTTTCTTCAAGGCCTCTTTAAAACCCAACCGGGGTTTTGAAAGAGGCTCAAGTAAGTTAGAACTTTGTCTCTCTTACTTAACAACAATGTTTACAAGTCTGTCCGGCACTGCAATAATTTTTATTATGTTTTTGCCTTCTGTGTATTCTTTTATTTTTGGTCTATCAAGAGCAAGTTTTTCAAGTTCTGCTTTATCAGTTCCTCTTGAAAGTTCAATCTTGTCACGAAGTTTTCCATTAACTTGAATTACTACAGTGATATTATTCTCAATAGTCTTTGCTTCATCATATTCTGGCCAAGTCTCTTTACATATTGAAGGTTTGTTACCTATCTTTTCCCAGAGTTCCTCTGCAATATGCGGCGCATATGGTGCCAGAAGTAGCAAAAACTTTTCCCAGACTGATTTATAAAGTTTTTCAGTTTTAAACTGTTCGTTGATAAAGATCATCATCTGGCTTATTGCAGTATTAAACTCAAGGTTCTTGGTGTCTTCTGTTACCTTCTTTATTGTTTTGTGAAGAACTTTCTCTAGCTCTTTAGGTGGTACTTCTTCTGTTAAAGGTTTTTCAGCAGCTCTCCAGACTCTGTCAAGGAATCTATGAACACCGGTAAGACCTTTAGTCTGCCATGGTTTTGAAACCTGGAGAGGTCCCATAAACATTTCGTACATTCTCATTGAATCAGCGCCGAATTCTTTTATAATATCATCCGGATTGATTACGTTTTTCAGACTCTTTGACATTTTTGCAATAACCTGTTCAACTTTATCACCGTTAGCTTTTTCTACAAAAACGCCTTCAGATTTTTCTTCTACTTCATCTACGGGTACAAGAGACTTATTTGGTCTCTGGTAGGCAAACGAAGTAATCAATCCCTGATTTATGAGTCTCTTAAAAGGTTCCGGAGTATTAACCAGACCCAAGTCATAAAGAACCTTGTGCCAGAATCTTGCATAAAGTAAGTGGAGAACAGCATGTTCGGCTCCTCCTACATAAAGATCTACAGGCATCCAATATTCCTGAAGTTCTTTGGACGCAAAGTTTCCGGTATTTTTAGGATCGAGATATCTTAAATAATACCAGCATGAACCTGCCCACTGAGGCATTGTGTTTGTTTCTCGTTTTGCAGGTTTTCCACATACCGGACAGGTTGTATTTACCCATTCGTCAATCCTGGCCAGAGGAGATTCTCCTGTGCCTGAAGGTTGATACGTTTCAACTTCTGGAAGTGTTAATGGAAGATCCTCTTCCGGTACAGGAACTGTACCGCAATCAGGACAGTGTATAAGAGGTATTGGTTCTCCCCAGTAGCGTTGGCGACTGAAAATCCAGTCGCGAAGTTTATAGTTTACTGCGGCTTCTCCAAGTTCTTTTTCTTCAAGCCATGCAATGATTTTATCTATTGCTTCCTGTTTTCCCAAGCCGTCAAGTTGGCCGGAATTTACATGGATGCCGTCTTCTGTATACGCAGCTTCCTGAACATTTCCGCCTTTCAAAACTTCTATTATAGGAAGGCCAAATACTTTTGCGAATTCCCAGTCTCTTTCGTCGTGTGCCGGAACTGCCATAATAGCACCGGTTCCGTAACTTATAAGAACGTAATCAGCAATCCATATAGGGATCTTGTCTCCGTTAACAGGATTTATCGCATAACTGCCTGAGAAGACACCAGTTTTTTCTTTTGCTAGGTCTGTTCTTTCCAGATCTGATTTTAAAGAAGCTTGTCTTATATAGTTGTCAACAGCAGTTTTTTGTTCTGCTGTTGAAAGTTCTTTTACCAGAGCGTGTTCCGGACTTATAACCATGTAGGTAGCTCCGAAAAGAGTATCAGGTCTTGTTGTATAAACTACAAGCTCCGCATCCATTCCTTCAACCTTGAACTTTACATTTGCACCGGTCGATTTACCAATCCAGTTTCTCTGCATTGACTTTATAGATTCAGACCAGTCCAGATCATCCAGCCCTTCAAGAAGTTTGTCAGCATATTCAGTAATCTTAAGGATCCACTGTCTAATATTTTTCTTTTCTACCTGAGCGCCACAGCGATCGCAGGTTCCATCATTTACTTCTTCGTTTGCAAGACCGGTAAGACATGAGGGGCACCAATTTATTGGCGCTTGAGATTCGTATGCCAGACCTTTTTTATATAGCTGCAGAAAAATCCATTGTGTCCAGCGATAGTATTCTGCAGTATGTGTTTTTATTTCTCTGCTCCAGTCGTAGCTAAAACCGAGGCTTTTTATTTGTTGTGTGAAATTTTCTATATTTTCTTCGGTCGTCTTTTTAGGGTGTGTGCCTGTTTTTATCGCGTAATTTTCTGCGGGAAGTCCGAAAGAATCGTAACCCATTGGATGAAGAACATTGTAACCGTTCATTCTGAGAAATCTGCAGTAAATATCTGTTGCTGTATAACCTTCCGGGTGACCTACATGAAGGCCTGCTCCTGACGGGTATGGAAACATATCCAGGATATATTTTCGTTTTTCCGGTGGGAAGTCTGGATCTTCTTCTACCATAAAGGTTTTGTTATCTTCCCAATATTTTTGCCATTTAGGCTCTATTTCGCTAAAAGGGTATTTGCTCATGAGCTATATTACCGCTTAGAGTTTTTCTTGTAAATAGAATTACAGGTTTCAATGTTGTGAGCAAAAAACATATCAAAATTTTATAAATTGATATCAATTTATGATAAAAAAACGTAGTTTTATCGTAATAATACCTCAATTAATACTAAGGTTGTATGGTAAAAAATAAAAAATTGTCTAAAATATAGTTACATAATTAAAAAGCAATGAATAAAAATATAAAAAATATATTTTTAGATAAGTTAAAAAATAAAAGTAATAAACAGGAAGCTGCAGCCGGTCCAATGGCTGCATTCGGACTATCGGGGATTGGGCCTCTCCGATAGTCTTTTTTTTGTTTACACTCTTTACAGTCGTTTTACCTTATTGTAACCAAAAAGATTTAGCACAAAGATATATTTTGCTTATACCAATTAGGAGGGTATTTAAGTGAAAAAGACTATAAAGGTTTTTGCAGCTATTTTAACTATAACAATCCTTGTTTTTTCATGTCAGTCTAATGAACGAAAAGGCAGGCCACCAAAAATGGATTCGCGTCAAATGCAGAATGAAGGCCCGGCAATGGGACAACGTCTGCCTGTAATGAGAGATAAAAATATTGATCTTTGTATGAAGGTAATCTCTCTAAAAGATACTGAAGATGAGGCTGTTAAGCTTTCAGCTGAACAGATTGATTCTATAAAGACTGCTATTGCAAGTTGGAAAACTTCGATAGAAAGCGACGAAAAAGCTGAATCTGATGATTATGTAGCTTTAATTTTGGACACTTTGTCCAAGGAGCAGCTTAAATTTATTTTAACATCGAATAACATGGCCATGAATGCTCCTTCTGACAGAGATTTTTCAGATAGACCAGAAAAGCCTCAAGGACATGGTGGCGGAGAAAAAATGGAGCCTCCAAAAGATGGAGAAAGACCTAATCATCCACCAACTCCTGGTGATGATAAACAAGCTACACTTTTAAGACTTCTTGGAAGTATGCTTGAAGAATTAAACTAAGAAGTACAAGTCCTGGTTTTTTAATAACGATATGGACTTTTAAATATATTTTTGTGGATGTCTGCTTTTAATCAGGCATCCATTTTTTTTTTTTTTTTTTTTGAAAAAATGTTGCCCTATTAAGATGTATGATTTTTAAAATTTGATATTGCCTATCAAGTTAACTAACATTTAATGAAAGCAAAGTCTTTTGGCATCTTGTAATATTAGGAGACATTATGAAAGGTAAAATTACAAATAAAAGCGATTTGGAAATATAAATAATTATTGTAAAAAATGTTGCTGAGAGAGAATTTGAAATTAAACTTTCTATGTATGAGAAAAAAGAAGATGGAAATAAAATCCTACAGAATATTGAGGTGTTGAAAGATTTAAGTAAGCGCGTGAAAACTGGCTCTCTTCAAATGTTAACTAGTAGCCGTGAAGTTATAAAAGAAGGAAACAATCTAGATAATATTACCAAAGAAATTACATGTGGAATTGAAGAAGCCTCATCAGGCGCTAATCAAATATCTGTTGCGGTAGAAAAGGTTAATGACCTTAGCCGTGAAAACAAGGATAGTGCTATTGTTTTAAACAGTGAGGTCGGTAAGTTTATTATTGCTTAGCAGTGAGAGCTTTTTTTTATAAGGAATTGATTTCTTAGAAATAAAAAGGGGAAGGATATCAAAGTCCTTCCCCTTCGTTTTTAGTAAAATGATTATTTGATTGTAATTCTTCCTTCTACTTCTGGTGAAATAGTTCCACCCATAGATATAATGTATTCGATAAGTGCGTCTCTCTGCATTAGAGAAGTGTCATAGTAGTCGACTTTATCATTAAACATCTTGTATCCGTCTCCGCCTGCTGCGAGGTATGAGTTTGTTGCAACCTTGTATTCAGCATCAGGATCAACAGGACTTCCGTTGATGAGAAGTTCTTCTACTGTTCCATCAGCAGAGTTTATTGTTAAAGATACACCTTTAGAAACCTGGGCCATTGCTCCGTGTCCTATGTTTGCAGGTGTGGCATTAAACATCTCTATTACGGTTGAGCCTTTGAGGGTACAAACTGCTACTGAGTTATCAAATGGAAGAACTTCATAGACAGTCTGCTTTTGAATTTCACCGTCAGCTATGCTTGTTCTTATTCCTCCGCCATTCTGGAACGCAAAATCAACTTCCTGGCCCTGCTGTTCAGCAAACCATTTAAGTGAATCTGCTACAAGATCTCCAATGGCAGTTTCTTCGGCTCTTGTATTATCGTTAAGGAAAGGTGCTGTAGCTGTTCCTATCGCTTCTTTAAGTACAGAGTCAACTTTATCTACATATGGCTGAAGAAGAGCAAGAAGGCCTTCATCCTCTTTTAGTTCTTCTCCTTCAAAATGATAAACTTTTGTTCCATCATCAAGTTTTTCCTGGTATTTAACATTTATAGGTATTAGCTGATATTTAAGATCTGTAACTTCTCCATTTAAAAAGCTAAGATCAACACGACCCATGTAAAGTCCCCAATCTTTGGCCTGAACAACTGCAACCTGTTTTCCGGTTTCTTCGTTTGTAACCATTATTGGTTCTTTAACCTTTGTGTGGCTATGGCCGTCAACAACAAGTGCCAGACCTGGAACTTGTGCTGCTATTCTTTCTGAGCCTTTGGTTACATCATCGTATATACCGCAGTGAACGAGGGCAATTACGATGTCTGCCTGTTCTTTTAGTTCTGGAACCAGCTTATTGGCTGTTTCAACTTCATCAAGAAATTTATATCCTTTTATGTGTTCAGGAGAGCCTGTAGATTCTGTTGTCTGAGTCATTAAACCAAAAACAGCAACTTTAAATCCATCGTATTCCTTAATGATGTAAGGTTTTACGTTGTCAATATAATCACCGCTATCTTCTTTTACAACATTTGCGCAAAGCCATGGAAATTCACACAATACAATCTGTCTCTGCATTTCTTCCGGGGTGGGATCAAACTCATGGTTACCCATTGCCATTGCGTCATAGCCAATGTAATTCATTCCAATAACATCGGGTTCAGCTTTGAAGAAGTTAGATTCAGGGCGTCCGGTGTTCATGTCTCCCGCGCTTAGAAGTAGTACGTTTGGAACTTCAGCTCTTATTTGCTCTACTAAGGTTGCCTGAGCGGGAAGTCCGCCTTGACCTGCTGCCGGGTAATTGTAGAATGCTACCGGATGACCATGGTGGTCATTTGTGTGAAGAATTGTTATATGATGTTCGACTGCTGCAGTCTCCTGCTGCTCATTTGATGTAGATGCACATCCGGCAAACATCAAAACCATAATCAGGACGCTTATTAGAAGCGTGATTTTTTTTCTCATTTTTCTCTCCTTCCGTTTATATTGGTTCTAATTTTAAACTATTTTGCATAATTATTGTTAGTTCACTACTTGCCAAAATTGAAAATTTAGTTAGAAAATTAACGCTCATTATTTTTTAACAATTTTTGATTATACTATTATTTATTCATGAAAAGAATCATATTTTTTATATTATTTACTACTCTTCCGCTTTTATGTCTTTTTGCCCACCCCCATGTATATATAGATCTTTGTCTGGCATTAGAATTTGATGAACAGGGACTTACTGGTTTTTCTGAGCAATGGACAATTCTAAGAACTTTTGGTCAGACACTTGGACCTGTTTACGATAAAAACAGCGATGGTATTTTTAGTCTTGAAGAAACTAAAAAAATAAAAGAGGAAGTTTTTGATAATATTATCAAATATAATTATTATACCTATCTTGATGTAAATGGTGTTACTTGCTTTCCGGCTAATGTCGAAAACTTTTCTGTAGAAATGGTGGGAGACAAGATTTCGTTTAGTTTTTTTGTTCCCTGCAGAATTTATGCTGAAGAAGATTATCAAACATATGAGTTAACAGTACATGATATTTCACGTTATGTTTCTTTTGGCTTGATGTATATCGATGATCCGTACAGCAAAGCAATTGATTATGATATTCATATAGAACGGGATGGGGATTATTATTCTCATTCTTGTGATTTTGGAAATGCTGTAATATTTCTTGAAATGAAGCTTGCAAAGGTTTCTGAAGTTGATTTGTCATCAAAGCATATTGCTGTTCCAGATGGTTTGATTAGAATGACTTCTCAAAATATTTCTCCAAGAGATACTATAACTAATCCTTTCATCAAACCCGGTATGAGGATTAAAGATGATAATCCCAATCCATTTATAAGTTATTAGAGCTGATTTCAAAACTTGCTTAGTCTCAAATGAGCGTCATTCATATTTAAATTATACGTAAACAGATATTGCTGACAATTTTTGTTTTAAAATGTATAAGTTAATCATGTCTGATGTTATTGAGCTGTATGAGAATTGTAAACTTTGCCCTAAGGCTTGCGGGGTTAATCGTCTTGATGGAGATACGGGGTTTTGCGGAATGTCTTTTAATCCGTCAGCAGCTTCTGCTGTTCTTCATAATGGAGAAGAACCCCCACTGGTAGGCGAGAAGGGCTCTGGTGCGGTGTTTTTTTCTGGTTGTACTCTTGGCTGTCCTTTTTGTCAGAATGAGCAGATTAGTTCTGGTAAGATTGGCTCTGAATTATCAGAAGCAAAGCTTGTTGATATTTTTTTGAATCTTCAAAAAAATGGGGCGGCAAATATTAATCTTGTTACAGCCACACAGTTTACTCCTTCAGTTATTAGCGCAGTTAAGAGCGCCCGTAACTTGGGGCTTAGTATTCCGATTATGTGGAATACTTCCGGATATGAAAGGCCTGAAACTATAGAACTCCTCTCTGATATTATTGATATTTGGCTTCCTGATTTGAAGACACTTGATTCTCTGGTTGCAGGAAGGCTTATGAACGCTCCTGAATACCCTGATTTTGCGCCCGCTGCTATTGTGCAGATGGTAAAATCTCTGGAGAAAAATGCTGGAACCTTAATAGAAAATGACATAATGAAACGGGGAATCATTTTTAGGCATCTTGTTATGCCTGGAGAGATGGACTCTACCCGTACTGTTCTAAAGTGGTTTTCAGAAAATCTTAAAGATAATGCTATGTTATCTCTAATGGTTCAGTATACACCTGTAAATGAGGCAGGCAGGCAGATAGCTCCTGATGGATATTCCATGTCAGATGAAGAATATAACAAGCTTATTGATTGGCTTGAAGAATTTGATATAGAAGAAGGTTTTTTACAGGAGCCTGAGGCCGCGTCTTCTGACTGGATTCCGGATTTTAAACGGCAAAATCCATTTCCTGAAAAGTTTTCGACTCCTATCTGGCATTGGGATGATTGCGTTAAATAACTCCCATTGCTGAAAGACAGAGCGCGCAGCCGCTGATTGAAGCGGTTTCAGTTCTAAGAACACGTTTTCCCATACTACAAAGAGTGAATCCTGAGTCTTTGAGAATCTTCCTTTCATTATCTGTCCAGCCTCGTTCAGAGCCCACCGCAATCACTGTATCTTTAAATGGTTTTTCTGAAGTTTTCCAATAATTAGTCAAAGACTTCTCCGCCTCGCAGTTATCAAGGGCTATTAGATGTTTTGCGGATGATTCACTGAAAATTATTTTTATAGCTGCTTTAAGGTCGTATGTTACATCAATATCAGGAAGCATTGTGCTGACTGCCTGCTGGGCTCCCTCAATTATAGTGCTTTTTAAAGCTTCAGGCTGAAGTATTTTACTTTGCCTGTAGCTTTTTTCGCTGTTTTCTGTTCCGCATAAAATAAAATGTTTTATTCCAAGGGCTGTTGCTTCCTTTAGAACCTTTTGCATTGTAGGCGGACGTGAAAGTCCTATTAAAAGGCTTAACGGTGGAAGTTGTTCCGGTTCGGTATCTGTCTCCAAGAATAACTCTATTTCACCTTCATTTATATTTTCTATTTTAGCTGTCCCTGTTTTGCCGCCAATTACACCGGCGCTTATGTTATCATTTTCTGAAGCTTTTAATATTTTAATTATATGAATAGCTCTGTAATCTTCAGCGTTGAGATGTATTTTCATTTCAGAAGAAATTTCTTTTTTATCAAATAAAACAAGATTCATTCTTAAATCATAGCACGCCTATAATAGTTTTAATACTGGTACTGGAAAGACATTTGCTGTCGTAGTAGAATAACAAGTGTTTATAAATATCTTATTAATTGTTCTGTTCGTGTTTGACTTCTCTCTTATTTACATGATCTATCTTTGTAATCCATCAGGTACGATAAATCGTTTTTTAAGTTTATTAATAGTTCCGGTAATGCTTTCAAATATTGAAATGTTTCTTCTTCACACACTTGAAACCGGTTTGTCTATCCATATTGCTTCAAATATGGCCTTTGTTGGAATCTTGTTATTTTTACCATTGTTTTATCATTTCTCATTTTACTATCCAAGACAGGTTATGGCCAAAGAATATGAAAAGCATATGGTTTTAGTTTATCTTGGCGCGGTATTCTTAGGCATCGGATTCTTGCTTTCATATTTTGTGAAAGCTGATAGAGAACTCTACTCAAATTTGACTGTTGACCAGTTATTAAGAAGAAACCCAATTTTTACAGTTTTTTTTGTCTTGATGTTCGTTTACGTCTGTTTGCTTTTGGTTTTAACTATTAGGCGATTTGCTAAAAACCTTAAAATGGATCTTCTTGATGTAGAAGAACGAAATGTCGTCATGATTCTCGTTGGTTTTATTCCAATATCAATCCTGTTGATTTTTAGTTATTTTATATTTT
Source organism: Spirochaetaceae bacterium (assembly GCA_028527945.1). GTDB lineage: Bacteria > Spirochaetota > Spirochaetia > UBA9216 > UBA9216 > Thalassospirochaeta. The sequence goes on along the minus strand of JAQQAK010000420.1, from coordinate 3,983 downwards.
TACCATTAAAGGCCGGCGTTGAAATTTTCATACCGCTGTCTTCTTTTTTTACTATTTATTTTATTATTCTCCTTCTTTGTTTTGGTTATCTGGATAGGAAGGCTGCGTTTAGAACACTTTTCATGTATCCGTTATCAATTATCATCCTTTTATTCGTATTTGGAGAACTGCTGAATAATTTTAACCTGCGTGTTGCTGAAATTATGCAGACAACTCTTTCGGTTGTTATTATTTTGGAACTTTTCTTTCTTTTAATGGTTTTTCAATTTTTGTTTAAAATATTTGAGTTAAAGGTTTTTCAAAATACTAATTATGGAGAGGCAGGGTTTCATCAGATCTTAAAAAAAGTTCCGGGTGATCTAACCGGAATTATTAATATTACTGAGCTTGATCGTTTTTTGAAGGGATTATTTATTGATAGATTAAAATTGCATTCGTTTTATTTTTTAACTTTGAATGAAGAAAGTGGATATTTAGAGACTGTTGGTAGAGATGAAGAAAGGTTAATATTTTCGCCTGAAGGAGAGCTTGCTGGAAAGCTTTCAAATTATAGAAAAATAATGAACATTCAGCAGATTTCAATTGCCTGGCATGAAGGTTCAGAGCTTGCTGAACTTTATAAAAGAAATATTGTTCTTGTTGCGCCTCTTTTTGAAAACAATCAGCTTTTGGGAATGTGTCTTTTTAGCGATCTGGGACCTGCCAGAGCATGGTATCCCTCAGAGGTTGAGGATCTTGAAATATTTCTTTCTTCTCTTCCTGTTGTAATTGAACGATGTAATACTTATCAAAAAGCGATGGCTCTTGAAAAAAAGCAGGCAACAATAGAAAAGATTGCAGTTCTTAATGAATTAACTTCTGGTGTAGCACATGAAATAAGAAATCCTCTATCAATTATTTCCGCGTCTGCTGAGACCATTATGAAAAGAGATCTCTCGGCTTCTGAGGTGAAAAAATATGCTTATTATATTAAAGATGAGACTGAGAGAATGTCTAAATTGTTGAATAGGATTCTGACAATTTCTCTTAATTCCGAAGAAAAAAACACACCTGTTGATGTTATAGAGGCTATTCAGGCTTCATTTGATCTTGTCTCGGCAAAGCTGATAAAAAAACGAATTATTGTAAAAATTGAAAGTCCCCCAGAGCCGTGTATTGCTCTGATAAACAAAGATATTTTAATGCAGGTAAGCTTAAATCTTATATTAAATGCTTCAGATGCAATGACGGATGGAGATCTGTTAAGTGTTTATGCTGAATATACCGAGGATGATAAAGTTAAAATCTGTTTTTCAAATCAGGGAGATATGATTCCTGAGAATATTCGGAACAAGATTTTTGATCCTTTTTTTACAACTAAAAAAAGTGGTACAGGACTTGGTCTTTCTATAACACAGCGGCTTTTAAAGGCTACCGGAGGTTCAATAAAATTGGCAGATTCTGAAAATGAAACTGTTTTTGAGATTTTACTTCCCGCCGCAGTGAATTTTATGAGATAATAGAAAAGGATTTCTTGCTATGTGTTCAGAGAATAAGAAAATATTAATAGTTGAAGATGAAGAACGCCTTTTAGATATGTTTATCCTTAATTTTCAAGATAAATATTCAGTTGAGGGGTTTTTATCTGCTGAAGATTTTTTTTCAAATTACATTCCTGATAATACTTTAATGATTATTACAGATGTACGGCTTCCAGGCAAAAGTGGATTGGATATTTTGGCAGCTGTGAAAAAAAGTTCTCCTGATGTTCCAATTGTTGTAATGACTTCATATGGTAGTATTGATCAAGCTGTTTCAGCTCTTAAGCTTGGCGCATACGATTATTTTACTAAACCTGTTTCTTTCGATCAAATTGAAGAAGTTATCAAGCGAGTTAGTGAATACAGAAAAAATCTTAAAAATGAAGCTCCCCATTTTTCATATGACTCCGGTTTTATAACAGCTGATGAAGCTACAATTAATCAGCTTGGAATTGCCGCGCGAGTTGCTGAACAGAAAATACCTGTATTGATTCAGGGGGAAACCGGCACTGGTAAAGAGATTGTCTCAGAGTATATACACAAACTTAGCGGTAGAAAGGGTGCTTTTGTAAAACTGAATTGCGCTGCTATTCCCGCTGAACTTCTTGACGGCGAGCTTTTTGGATACAAGAAAGGAGCTTTTACAGGAGCTTTGGATTCGTATGCTGGTAAAGTTAAGCTTGCGGATGGTGGAACACTCTTTCTGGATGAAATTGGAGAGCTTCCCGAACCATTACAGGCTAAACTTCTTTGTGTCCTTGAAGATGAAAGCTTTTACCCTTTGGGTGATAATAAACTTGTCAATGTTGATTTGAGAGTAATTGCTGCTACTAATCGTAATTTAAAGGCTGAAGCAGAAGCTGGAAAGTTCCGTTCAGATCTTTACTACCGCCTGGCTGTTGTTCCTGTACGAATTCCTCCATTAAGAGACCGAACTGGTGATGTAACGCTTATTGCCAGAAGCTTTTTTGAAAAAGTTGTAGAGACAGGAAAGACTAAAGCTGAAAACATTGACGATTGTGTTTATGACACTTTTGAGTTATATAGTTGGCCAGGAAATGTTAGAGAATTACGTAACGCAGTTATTCAAATGTCATTATTGGCTTCTGGTAAGGTTATTGGTTCGGAACTACTGCCTGAAGGTATTATGAATGAGACTAGTAGTATTCAGGGAATACCATCTACTTATGAGGAAATGAAAAATATAAAAAAAATACTTAAAAATGAGACTGTGGCCAAGGTCGAAAAACGTTTTGTAATATCAATTCTTACAAAGTGCGGATGGAATATCTCCAGAGCGGCTGAATCAGCCGGAGCTGATCGCCGCTATCTGCAGAATTTAATGAAAAAATACGGTATTAAAAGACCTGATTAAGCTTTTACAGGTTCTTTTGTTTCAGCTTTTTTCCCGTTATCAACGGTTGCTGGAATCTCTTTATCTGATTCAAATTCCCAGAGCTTTTTATATCTTTCTTCTTCTTTGTACCATCTAAAGCCCGGAGTATTTATATCTTTTTCCCAATCTGGATCAGTTAATTCTTTAACTCTTGCTGAGTAGTCATCGATAAATTCCATAACCTTTGGATCGTTAACAATATCTTCTGAACCTTGGTGAGCCTCTTTTTTCACATGTTTATGAACAGCATTTCTTAATATTTGAGGATTATCAATTATCATACATGGTCGTCGCAGATTTGCCTTTTCGTTATATGGAAAGGATTTTCTGATTTCTTTAAAGAATGGGCTGTTAAAAATATCAATAAGTGGCTTGTCTCTGATGTTATCTACGCCAAAATGCGCAAAGACACAGGCTTCAACATTACCAGAGTTTAGGATATGAAGATACTGTCTTCCTCCGGCAAGACAACCGGCAACAAGTTCTCCATCATTCCAGAAGTCGGCCAAGAATAGCGGATATTTATCTCTTAATTCTCTTACTCTCTTACCTGTAGCAACTCTTTGTTCTGGAGTTGGCATAAGTTCGAGTAATGGATCTTTTCCTACAGGCATAAAAACAAAGAACCAGCCAAATATTGCGCCAAGATCCATAAAATGTTCCATTAAAGAGTCATCAGTAATGACATCAAAATTGTTTCTTGTAACTGTACATGATATTCCGAAAAGAACTCCGTATTCACGAAGGTTGGCCATTGATTGGTGAATTCTGTTCCACATACCTTTTCCACGTCTTGCGTCTGTTTCTTTTTCCCATCCTTCAACAGAAATAGCTGCCGCAACATTACCCAATTTTGCAAGCTGTTTACAAGTTTCTTTATCCAGAAGGGTACTGTTTGTATAAGTTAAAAAGAACATGTCATTGTGTTTTTTGAAGAGTCTCAAAAGTTTGTCTTTTAGAACCCAAGGCTCACCGCCAGAGATGACAACAAAATAGCTTCCGTTTGCTTTTAACTGGGTAAAGATACTGTCTAGTTCTTCTTCTGATAATTCTCCATCTTTTTCATA
>JAQQAK010000419.1 GCA_028527945.1 Spirochaetaceae bacterium | reverse complement strand
CTTATTCGCATTGTGCTTCTGCCTATTCTTTGTAGTGTTGAAGGACTTCATTCAAGGTTAAAGGATTCTGAACAATTGTGGAATAGTTTGAATCCAGTCAGCAATATAGGTATGAATGAACTCGAATTGTCCATACCTGTATGCTATTCACTTTTTAGTTTTATACTTTTCAGAAAGAAAAAATATAAATATCAATTAAACAAAAGGGCTCTTACAAAGGAAGACACTCTTATCATCAATCTTTATAGAACTAAAGACGGCTGGCAAATAAACTACCAGCTGTTAAATGAAAAACCTGAAATTACAAAAGACTTATTTTTATCATGGTCTGATCTTTACTATTAAAATTAAATAGACCTTGTTTTCTTCAAATGTTTTTAACTCTTTCTAAAAACCTCCATCCCAACAGGGATTCCTGGCTGCCAAGCCAGCTTGAAGCCGTATTTTTCTATCTCTGAGCAAAGTTCTCCCTTTTCAGGTAAGACATCCAAACCACGCAGATGGCTGCCAAGCCACCCCAAAACAAGATCTTTGGGTTTTGTTCTCTCACAACTAGTAGCTCCGCAGAAGCTGATAAAAAGGCCGTCATCATTGAGTGAGTTATGTATTTTTGTTAATACTGTTTCAAAATTATTCTTCGCGAACTGTATTGAAGCAATTGCCAGAATCAGATCATATCCGCTTCCAATGTCGTCGGTGACATAATCACCGGAAATAGTTTTAACCCTATTTTCTCCGTCGTATTGACCAATAATTTTGGTTGCAGCCTCAATAACTTCTTTTGAGTCAAAAACATAGCATTCTGTCTCCGGATTCTTTTCTGCTATAGCCAGGGCAATAACACCGGAACCGCCACCAATATCAACCATTTTATCAAATTTACGGTCTTTAAAAATGGAGGTTATGGCCTCTGAAGTTTGTTCCGCCCGCCCCATACGCTGTTCATTTACCGACAGTTCCGCAAGATGGGCAAAATCAAAGACATCGCGGCCCCGGTTATCCTTGACCACGGAAGCCTCAGGCCCATCTTTGAGACAGGCCTTTACATCACCTATACCGGTGAATTCCTCTCTAAATAAAAAATATTCACCCATATAGAGATCTGCATCCTTTACAAGATAGGCATTTGAAAGCTCTGTATTCTTGTATTTTCCATCTTTCTTGGCTAAAAGTTCCATTGCGGCCAGGGCATTTAGAAAATATTCCATATTGCGGGCATTTAGATTCAATTTTTCAGCACAGCCGGCAGCTGTAATTTCTTCTGTTAAAGCTGAGAAAACATCCAGTTCAATAGCTGTAAAAAGGAGTTTCATCTCCTTGTAGCCATTAAGAATTTCTTTTAGCCGGTCCATGGGGACATCAGGTTTTACCAATAATGACACTCTCTTACTCCTTGGGGTAGACAAATACGCCGTGCTTATCTAAATCATAGTCAACGCGCATAAAGCGGGTTAAATATTCCTGGTGGACCTGCTCTGGATCAAAATCCTTGAATAATTCAGGATGGCACCATTTTGCCATATAAGCAAACCCAATGATATTTCTCATGGTGCCCCAAAACTCATTGGCAATCATATAAAATCTTCCCTTTTTTACAGCATTTGTATTGGCGAAAACAGGTTCAGCCATGAGATCATCTCTATACTTTTTGTAGCTGCCCTCATCATCAACGCCGGTACCGTTGGCTCTGGGAACTATGTCAAAATTGACAATGACATCAATATCTTGAACAGCAATCCATTCCGGATCCATAGACTGAACCCACCCGCCCTTTGACGGCAAAGTTCCAGCCACATTTATACTCCCGGTTATGCGATTCCGTAATTTAATACCAGAGTAATCATCGGTAAAAGTCATTAAATTTCCAGACATTCCAGTTCGCTGTAGAATTCTTGTTTTTTCATCATCTGAAAGCTTTGCGGTTTTTTCTGATAAATTGGTAATAAGATTATTATACCATTCAATATATTCCTGAGCCTCTTCTTCTCTACCCAGAAGCTTTCCAAGCTTTAAAAGATTCTCCGTCAGAGTATCCGGATTCTGAAGATCCAAAGCGACAACAGGTATATCAGTCCCAAGTTTTTTTACCATATCATCAAATCCGGGAAGAGGCAGATCCGAAGTGACAAGAATATCAGGTTCAAGCTCATAAAGCTCTTCGTAGTTGAGGCTGTAGGGGCTGCCGGCTTTTGCAATAGGTGGAAGCTTGTCAATTCCCGGGAAAAGAACCTTGTCAGAAGAAAAGCCGTCTTTGGCAACAACAAGATTCCAGGCATTAAGAATCTTTAAACCATCACCTATAGCATAATGGCTGAATGCAATTTTCCTGACTGGTTGAGTGATAGAAACAGACCGGCCCTTGCTGTCTACAATGGTTACAACATCTGGAGCCGGTTCCGTGGTCTCAGTGCTTTCTGAAGTTTCAGGTGTTTTAGCTGATTCCTGCTGTCCACTGGCAAAAAGCCCAGAGGAAACAAGAATAACCGACATAATTATGAGTAAAAAAGATTTTTTCATTATTTTCCCTCTTGAAGCTAAAATAGCTTTACATCATATTATTAGCTACTCATAAGTTATGTCAATACTATTACTATAAGAGGCCCTCTTTATAAAGACTCCCTTACCTGAAAAATATTAAAGCTCTGGGTTTCTATAAAATCATAAGAAACTATATGCTTATAGTTACAGGCACCCATAAAATCAATAATGTATTCTTCCTCCAGATAATGATCAAAGAGATTGATGAAAGCAAATCTGTTATTCTTTTTATAATCGATTATGGCTACTTTTCCATCGTTCTTGAGGAAGGGTTTCAGGTTATTAAAATAGCTCTCAGGTTTCGCTATATGGTGGCAGACGTTTCGTAAAAAGGCAAGGTCAAAGGCTTTTAGAGGAAGGCCAGAGAGATTTTCACTATTGTTCAGCAAAACGGTTTCTACATTCCCAAGTTCCCTTTCTTCTGCCTGCCGCTTGACATGGGCCAGATTCTTTTCATTAACATCAACCGCGTACACGCGGCCGTCCAGCCCTGTCTCTGCCGCAAATTTCATTGTAAAGAATCCACCGCCGGAACCTATATCAGCAATAACGCTTCCATTTTGAATCCCAAGATTTCTTACAACCTCATTAGCCTTAAACTCCGGGGCAGCCGCCCGTCTGTTATAGGCCTCAGCTCTGCAAAACATAACTTTACTCCTTTTAGTCCTTTTAAAAGCCCCTTACAAAATATAGTGGGATAATAAAAATTGACGCGATTATTATTATAGATACAATTATTATCAGGGGAACGGGTTTGAGTTTCAGTTTCTTATAGAAGTTAACCTTGGCCCAGTTCCAGTGCAAAAGAAGATGTATGAGAACAAGAATAAGCATAAGGACACCAAGAATCCAGTGAAAATCTACCAGTTCCTTATGTGTAATCCCCCAAGGCAATGTATCCAGAGAGGGCGCTCTAAGGATGATTCCGGTAGACACAACTCCGATAAAAACAATGAATGTAATTATATCAACATAAAAATTTAAGGTATTTCTTTTCATAAATTTCCTCCATGTACAAGTATGTATAGAGCCTCTTTCAAAACTTCCTAAGTTTAAAAAAAGCCTCTATATTATAGAAATAAAAGCTTTGAGATATCTTTGCTGAATCTTAGAATTGTCTTAGATTTTTTTTGTATTAAATGGGAGAGGAGATTAACGGAAAAAACAGGCTGACTGTTGTGCCCTGAACCTGCCGGTTTTCAATCTTGATACGGCCATTATGCAGATCCATAATTTCTTTAACAAGAGACAGGCCCAGGCCGCTTCCGCTTGTGTTTACAGATCTGGCATCTTCTCCCCTGTAGAAGCGTTCAAATATTTTGTCAATTTCGTTTTCCGGGATTCCAATCCCGTCATCTGTTATATCTATCCGGGCCTTATTCTCCTCCCTGTAGGCTGTAATAATGATGCTTCCGGTTTCATCAGTATACTTGATACTGTTTTCGACAATTGCGCGCAAGGTTTGAATAAGGGTCAGAGAATCACCATTAATGACCGTATCTTCTTCCACCTTAATAGTAAGCCTTCTACCACCGCAAAGAAAGCGCATACTCTCCAGTTTTGACACGACAGCATTCAGGCTTACGGGGGTAAGCTCCGGATTCCCGCTTTCTTTATCAGACCTTGCTATGGCCAAGAGGTGTTCTGTCAGATTCTTCATGTGAAGAGTTTCTTCTTTCATTGCCTGAATGGATTCTTTCGCTATTTTCTCATCAGTCAAGCCCCAGCCGCTGATTATATCAAGGTAGCCGTTTATAATTGACAGCGGGGTTCGAAGTTCATGCGAGGCATCGGAAACAAATCTCCGCTGTTTTTCAAAGAACTGTTCTATCTGATCAAGCATAGCGTTAAGGGATTCTTCAAGGGTCTTTAGCTCGTCATCACGGGGAGAAGGAGTTATTCTTTTTTCAAGATTTTTGGAATTGGAAATGGCTCTTGCGGTATCGGTCATCCTATTGACCTGAAGGGCAAACTTATAACTTAGAGCCCTTGCCGCGTATCCGGAGATTAGTGTGGTATAGAGGGCAAGGGCTGCCAGAATAACTGGAACGCGCAAGGGAGCGGGAAGTTTCTTCTGTAGTAAAAATAATGCCATGGAAAATAAAACGGTTAATATAATAACCACGATAAATACCGTGCGTGTTTTGTGCTTGATGCTCTTGTGTCTGTCTCTTCCTTTTTTATCTGATAACATATCCCGTTCCCCGAACAGTCTCGATAACCTTCTTCCTAAATGGTTTTTCTATCTTGTCTCTCAGATACTTTATGTAAACATCAAGAACATTATCGTTACCAGCATAATAGTCTCCCCAAACCCTCTGTAGAATAAGATCGCGTCTGAGGACTATTCCCCGGTTTCCGGCCAGATACAGAAGCAGATCGAATTCGGTTCTGGTAAGGCTGATGGCCTCACCTTCCCTGCTCACGGTCATGGAATCGGGATTTATCTCAAGGCCGTCGATATTTATCTTGCCGGAGCCCGCTTTCTCATTCTTCTGCCTGAGCTGTACCCTTATTCTGGCAAGGAGTTCCTCAAACTCAAAGGGCTTTGTCATATAATCATTGGCTCCGAAGTCAAGCCCAAGAACCTTGTCTGTCACATCATCCTTCGCTGTCAGCATAATTATTGGAATATCTGACTCCCTTCTTATTCGGCCACATAACTCAAAGCCGTTTACCCTTGGTATCATGATATCAAGGAGTATTAATGAGTATTCGTTTTGGTGAAATATTCTCTCAGCCATGCTTCCGTCCTGGGCTGTATCAACATCGTAGCCGTTGTGCCGGAGCTGAAGCTCTATTATTCTGGAAATCTTTTTATCGTCTTCAACAACAAGGATTCTGTCAGTCATTTGTAACTCCTCATTTCATCACATAGCCGCAGATCATGGTAGTGAGCTCGGAAACAAGAATATTCTCATTACAGGGCCGGCTAAATACCTTTATTCCGTGAACTACCTCTTCAACGCTCTTGAATATGATATAAGCCGCGCTTTTGAGATCGGTTACATCAGTTCTTTCCTCGTTTAACCTAAGAAGCTCCTCTATCTGAGCTATCATCCTATCCTCATAATGTGAGATAATTTCTCTTACATCCTCATGACTGTAAGTCATAGCAAGTATTTCACGATGAAATTCCGGGGAATATTTATGAGCCTCCAAAACAGCGTAAATATAGTTTGAAATTAAATCAGGCATATCAGTTTCTGAATTTAAATGAACCACCGAAACCTGCCCCACAACATTCTGGTTATATTCGTGAAGGGTCTCTATAAAGATAGCCTTTTTATCCACAAAATAGGAATACAAGGAACCGATGGATACCCCGGCTTTTTTTGCTATCTCATTTGTTGAAGTATTATGATAGCCCTTTTCAGAAAACAGCTCTAAAGCGGCTGTCTTAATTTTGTTTTTTACCTCTATACTTCGCTTCTGTTTTGGAACCCTAACCTTGTCCGTACTCACAATAAATAAACTCCTGATTATAGAAGCATAAAATAAACTCAGTAAAAAATCAATAACATGAGTTATTACTCATATTTCTAACAAACTAAAAACAAATTACAAAACTTTTTACTTTGACTCTCAAAGTATTTGACACCCTAACTAACTCCTGATATAGTTTGATTATCAAACTATATCAGGAGTTAGAGATGATAGCACGATTTGCTGATCTATCAGTTTACAAAGAAATATTCACCACCTCAGAGTTTATAAAAGCCATTATAGGCGCAATACTTATACCTATAGCTTTTATACTAAAAAGTTCTTTGGAATTCGAATATATTAATTTAATAAGCAACCTTTTGCTTGTAGGTTCTATTGCTATAAATGGCCTGCCTATTATAATTGACGCTCTTAAAGGACTTTTCAAAAAAAAGATGAACGTTGATGAACTTGTCAGCATTGCAGTAATTTCATGCCTTGCGACAGGGCATTATCTTGAAGGCGCTGTTGTATGCGCCATTATGATTTTGGGTTCTCTTATTGAAGAAGCAGTTAGCGATTCTGCACGAAAGGAAATTGAAAAGCTCGTTGAACTAAGCCCCAAAGAGGCAGTTATTGAATTAAATGGGCAAGAAGTCAAGCTGGCTATAGACGAGGTAGAGACAGGAAGCCTTGTAATCGTCAGAGCCGGTGAGATTATTCCGCTTGATGGATATGTTATTAATGGAGCATCATCGATTGATGAATCTTCCATTACAGGAGAGTCCATACCAGTATACAAGGCTGAAGGAGATGCTGTAGCAGCAGGAACATTGGTTCAAGATGGATATTTAAAGATTGAAACCACAGGAACAAGCGAAAACTCAACAATAAGCACTGTAGTAAAGCTGATTCAAAATGCTGAAAATGATGATATAGAGAGTGACAGAATTGTTGATCGCTACGCTAAATGGTTTACACCGGTAATTCTTGGCATTGCAATAATAACATGGCTTATTACAAGAGATATTACCCGTGCTACAACAGTTTTGATTGTAGGCTGTCCATGCTCATTCTTGCTTACAGGGCCTGTAACAACGGTTGCTGCTGTTGGAAGAGCCGCCCGCGCGGGTATTCTTGTAAAGGGAGGAAAGTATCTAGAAAAATCAGCCTCAGCCTCTGCTGTTTTTTTTGACAAAACCGGAACACTAACCTCAGGTAAACCTGAAGTAGTCGCGGTTGAACTTCTCAATGAAATGTCAGAAAAAGAAGTTATTGCTCTGGCTGCGGCAACAGAGAGAGGTTCAACACATCCTCTTGCAAGGGCAATTGTTGAATATGCAGAAAAAAAAGAGGTTCCTTTTTATAAATCTGAAAAAATAAAAACTATAGCAGGCACTGGAATTAGCGGAATTTCAGAAAACCATAGTATCTTTATTGGCTCTGGTAGTATTCAAAATAAGGGATACACCACAATTGACATAGAAATCGACGGTAAAACAGAGGCACGCGTAAGCCTTGAAGATATTCCCCGTGAAGGGGCGTATAACGCAATGCAAAAACTAAAAAAAATGGGTATTGAAAATCTGACAATAATTTCGGGAGATCAGAAAAATGCTGTGAAAAGCTGTGCTGAGTCAGTTGGAGCTACTGACTATTTTGCAAAGCTCAAACCTGAAGAGAAACTTGACAAAATTAAAGAACAAAACTTGGGGGTAATCTATGCAGGAGATGGAATAAATGATGCTCCGGCTCTAAAAGCTGCCTCCGTAGGTGTTGCTATGGGATTACGAGGCTCCGACATAGCACTTGAAACAGCAGATATTGTTCTTTTAAATGATCGAATAGATAAACTCCCCTTTCTTATTCGCCTGAGCCGAAGAATGACCACTATGATTAAAACAAATATTGGGATCAGTTTTGGTATAAATCTGGTCTCCATAATTCTAGCGACAATTGGTATTCTGACACCAATACTTGGAGCTGTAACACATAATATAGGCTCAGTTCTTGTTGTTATTCTTTCTTCATCTCTTGCATTGATAAAGGAATAAAAATGAGTAATAATACAGCATGTCCCTGTCAAATGTTATTATTGAATTCTATGAAAAGATGTCCTCATGGGAGGAATCGATTGTAATTGGAACCGGAGTTTCATTGCCTAAAATGCATATTATTGAGATCATCGGAATATATGGAAGTATGAGAATGAAGGATCTCGCAGGCAAAATAGGTATTACTACGGGGACTCTGTCTATTGCGATAGATAAACTTGAGAAGCGAGGATTTGTCAAGCGCGTCCCCAACCCGGAGGATCGCCGCTCATACCTTATAGCGCTTACACCAGAGGGGCATAAACTGTATGAAAAACATAATAGCGAGCATATTAATATGACAGACTCCTGCCTTCAGGATTTCAGCCCTGAAGAGCAGGAAGTCTTTAAAAATCTTTTAAGCCGCTTCATAGAAAAAATATAGCGCAGAGGCTCTTTCAAAACCCTAGTTGGGTTTTAAAGAGCCTCCGTAAATCTATTTTTGTTATAGATTTATCTCGATAAAAAAGCTATTTAACAATTCTGCTTGAAATAAGCGGAGCAATCTTGACGCCAATTATCACAAAGACTGCAATAATAAATGTTTCAAGGCCAGCCTTGAAACTGATTTCCTTCATTAGAAAGGCTGCGCCAAGGTCTGTTAGAACACAAACAGCAAGGGCTCCCCATACGCCAAATTTTGAAAATACAAAAACCATGAGCAACAGAAGCGGAATAGAGATTACTATTCCAAGAAGCACGGTTACTATCATTGGTGCCGATGAATAGTTTTTCAAAATGTGAGTCATACCCGCCATTCTGGGGCAGACAACAAACAACCCAAAAGCTGCTGCTGAAATAATTAATTCTTTTGTCATTATTTTTCTCCTTATTACGCATAAGAACGCATTTTAATTAAGTCAATTTTGGGAATAAAAATCCTTATATAAAAGACTGGGCTGAATTCCTTCATTGTTCTGATACTTACTACTTGTATATGGTTTATAGTCTCCATCAATTGAATGATAATATATCTGACAAATTTCAACATTAGGGTAAATACGGATTGGTTGTACACAGAATATTTCCAATGTCCAATAACCCTTAAATCCTACATCGCCAAAACCAGCGGTAACATGAATAAACAAACCAAGCCGACCAACTGAAGAGCGGCCTTCAAGCATTGGAACATGTTTTTTTGTTTCGGTAAATTCAACAGTTCTTCCAAGGTATAGTTTATTTGGTTCTAAAACCAAGCCTTCTTCAGGAATTACAAATTCAGTTATATTATTTTTAACTTTCATATCTAATTCGTTCTTATCATAAACCATCATTTTATTGTGAAGTCTCAGATTATAACTATTTGGATTTAATTGATTATTGTTAAAAGGTTTGATGATAATATCATTTCCCAAGTACTCTTTAATTTTTTCTCCTGACAAAATCATTTTGTTTTCCTTCTATAAATCATAATTGATATTTCCATCATATCTCCCCCGTAAAACCAGCTCATGCTGGTAACGGGTAAGAAATTCTTTCATAGGAGGCAATTTCAAAACTCAAGAGAATTTCAAGGCTCAGAGTTTCTGAAAGAGGCTCATGAATATCAATATATACTTTCTAATATTTTTAGTCACCTCTAACATTAATAACAATTAAACTTTCAGAAAAATATAACAATTCATAAAATATGGCTCCTATTTTAGCTGACTCAAAACCTGGCGTATAATTTTCTCGATAAGTTCTTCCTGATGTTCGGCCTTACTGTCAGCATTTAAATCACTTTCGGAATGACTCTTACAAGAAGGCACTCCTCCGGATTCAATCCCCATATTCTTCCGTATGTTTATCAAATCATTTATCTGCGAAGAGCTAAACTCTTTGGGCTCACCAATAGACTTTAACCTTGTCATAATATTGCTGTACTGCTCCGCAGTTTCCATTCTATACCAGGCTTGAGTAAGAGACTCTCCCCAGGTAAGTAGGCCATGGTTCGCGAGCAGTACAGCGTTATGTGAGTTTATAAACGGCTCTATAGAGTTTGGAACTTCTTCTGTTCCGGGTAAAGCATAATCAGCAACCGGAACAACGCCCAGAGTAACAATAGACTCGCTCATAATGGGTCTATCCATAGGAATTCTTGCTATCGCGAAAGCTGTTGATCCCGGAGGATGAGCGTGAACAACAGAGTTTACTGTCTGATTAAGCCTATAAACTCTTATGTGCATCTTAACCTCGGAACTTGGCTTATTATCCCCCAGAACAGTTCCATCAAGCTTCATTTTTACAAGCGACGCTGGTGTCATTCCACCCTTGCTTACTCCGGTAGGTGTCACAATAATAGTGTCATCACTTATTTTTACGGAAATATTACCATCATTAGCGGCAACAAATCCTTTTATGTACATTTTATCACCTATGTCACAAATAGCCTTTCTGGCCTGTATCTCCGTCATATATTTATTCATAGGTTACCCCTTGAAAAGCTTCTCAAGGTTTTCCTTGTATGGAGGCTTTACTATTCCCTTTTCTGTAATAATCGCGGTAACGTATTTATTATCAGTTATATCAAAAGCAGGATTATATGCTTTTACCTCAACAGGAGCTGTCCTTCGGCCAAAACCATTTCCTATTTCATCAGAATCTCTAAGCTCAATTTCTACGTCATTACCTGTCGGAGTATTTAGATCTACTGTAGAATATGGCCCAAGAACATAAAAAGGAACACCATATTCTTTTGCAAGAATAGCAACACCAGAGGTTCCAATTTTATTAATAACATCGCCATTTGCAGTTATTCTGTCTGTACCGACAAGAACAGCGTCTATCTTACCCTGGCGCATTACTATTGATGCCATATTGTCACATATAACAGTAACATCAAGCCCAGCCTTATAAAGTTCATAAGATGTTAGTCTTGAACCCTGAAGAAGAGGTCTTGTCTCATCCGCGTATATCTTAAAATCATATCCGGCATCTTGTCCCGCGTACATTGGAGCCAAGGCTGTTCCTATACCTGAACATGCAAGTCCTCCGGCATTACAATGAGTTAGAAGCCCCATTCCAGGTTTCAAAAGCTCAAGACCATATTTTCCAATAGCTTCCCCCATCTTCTGGTCTTCTACAAGAATCTCTTCACTTTCTTCAAGAAACGCGGCTTTTATTTCATCAACTGATTTTCCGGCAGCCTCTTCTTTTTCAAACCTTGTCCACATTCTGTCCAAAGCCCAAAAGAGATTAACAGCAGTAGGTCTGGATGTAGCAAAATATTCTTTCAGCTCTTTAACTTCTTTCTTAAAAGCAGCAACATCCTTTGTTTCTATTTTATTTGAACAAACATACATACCAAAGGCGGCAGAGATTCCGATAGCAGGAGCCCCTCTTACTCTCAGCTTTTTGATAGCTTCCCAGATATCCTCTCTTTTATCTAACTCGAGGAATTTCTCTTGCTCAGGGAGCAATGTTTGATCTAGAATCACAAGTTTATCTTTAGACTCATTCAATAATGCTGGAACAATAGTTTTCATTCGCTTCCTTCCTTATTTGCAGTATTTACCAATCAGATCCAAGTATTTTTGGCCGTTTGTGTAATCTGCCCTGTTTATAATTAATTCTTTAGCCATTAAAAGATTGGTAGTCTTGGCTTTATATCTTGCCTTCGCGTCTGTCATACCATCAAGGTCTTTTACGTGAGCAAAACCAACAGTTCTTCTTGTCATTTCGCATCCACTAACGCCAGCGGTATTTATAAAGACATCATCAACCCAAAACTCTTTATAACCTTCTTTTTTTGCCATTTTGTCTGTTACAACATCGTCCCACTCTGACAAGAATTTAGTTTTAGTAACATCTACTGTATCCTTGATAGTCTTGAGCATCCATGAACAGTATTTTTCTTTTTCAGGGCCTTCCTGCATTCCATAAAATGAAGACAGGTAATTCATTATCAAGTTTGCTACAAGAGCACCAATGTCATAAGCTATAGGACCATAAAACGCAAACTCAGGATCAATAACCTTTGTCTGCTCTTTATTTACAAAAATAGAGCCAGTATGTAGATCACCATGCAAAAGAGCCTGCGCATTATTCATAAAATCGAATTTAAGTTTAGCTGCTTCTATAGCAAGTTTTGGATCATCAACTATATTTTTTTTATGGAATTCAACAAGGTTTTCTTCCATATCGTTTCTGGCGCCAATATTAAAAGGCTCTGTATAAACAAGATCTTCTGTAATTTCACAAAGTTCAGGATTTATAAAGCTTTTGACATAGTCTTTCTTTTCCTTATGCTCCATAACAACATCAGATGTAAGAAGCAGTGTTTTAACCATGAAGTCAGCAATCTGTTCAACAAAATTGGGATAGATCTCATGCTCAATAAGGCCGTAACGCATTATTTTATAATCTGATAGATCTTCCATAACCATGCAGCACATATCTCCATCATAAAGATAGATTTCAGGAACAAGGCCATTTGTCAATTTATATTCTATTTGAAGAATTCTGCTTTCTATCTCACCACGACCAATATCAAGAGGCCAATCCTCACCCGCGGCTCTTACATATGGAAGAGATTGTTTTACAATCAGACTTTTATCATTCTTTTTATCATTAACTCTAAAAACAAGGTTAAGATTTCCATCACCAATTTCTAAACACTCATATTCTGCATCTTTAGCGAAAAAGTCGAGCTTTCCATTTACATAATTTATTACAGATGCTGTATCAAGTTCGTAATATTTTTCCATTTCTTACCCCTTCTTCTTGTAATATGTGAGACCAAGACCAAGAATCAGAACTACACCCTTTACAATATTCTGTGAATAATAGGGAAAACTCATCATTACAAGGCCGTTCATCAATATACCTACCAGCAACGCGCCCAAAAGTGTTCCAAAAGCGTTAGGCTTGCCAGCTCCAAGTACAGAAAAACCAATATATGCGGCAGCAACAGCATCCATAAGGTAAGTACCTGCAGCATCGACCTCTCCTGACCCCAGTCTTGCGCAAAGAACAATACCGGCAATTGATGCTATAGCTCCTGAAAGTACATATGCCAATGTCCTGTATTTTTTGGTAGGAATACCGGAAAGCCTGGCAGCTTCTTCATTGCCGCCTGTCATATACATGAACCTTCCATATTTAGTTCTGTTAAGAAAAATATGAACAATAATTGCTATTGCAAGCATAATGAAAACTGGAATTGGTATTTGAAGGAATTCATGTTGCCCTATGGCTTTAAAGTTTTCACTCATAAGCCCCGGAGCAACGCCCCCCTTTAAAAGAGGCATATAATTGTAGATAGCAGATCCTTCCTGAAAGGTAATAGAAACACCGGTGATTACAAACATCATTGAAAGTGTACAAAGCATGTCTGATATTCCAAGCTTTATAATAAGAAATGAATTTATCAATCCAATCAGGCATCCTACCAAAATAGGAAGAATAATTGCGAAAGCAGGATTTAACTGCCACATTATCATTACCTTGGCGGCAATTACAGCGGCAAAAGATGCTGTCGCAGCCGTTGAAAGATCAAAGCCGTCTACAGTAAGAGACATAGTCATTGCAAGAGCAATAAGACAGACTATAGAAACAGATCGGAATATATTAGTGATGTTCCCAAAAGTAAACCAGTTTTCTACAGCTACCGAGAAATAAACAATCGCAAGTATTGTTACAAGGATTGTCCCGTATTTATAAAGGAACTTGAAAACGTCAAATCCCCCTGATTTCCCCGCGTCCAGGGCCGCATTCTTTGTATTATTCATTTCTTCCTCCGCCGGTTGAATATAGTAACAACTCTTCTTCATTTGTATTTTTTGTAACAAGCTCAGCGGCAATAGTGCCGTTATACATTACATAGACACGATCTGTTAAACCAAGAATCTCACTAAACTCACAAGTCGCGTATATAACACCCTTCTTATTTGCAACAAGACCGCCAATCAGATTATAGATTTCAGCCTTTGATCCAACATCAACACCCTTTGTAGGCTCATCAAACATAAAGATATCAGCGTCTGAGATTAACCATTTTCCAATAGCGACCTTCTGCTGATTTCCTCCGGAAAGCTTTGATACAAGCTGTTTTTCATTTGGAGCCTTGACTCCTACAGTCTTGATTGTATTTATTGCTGATTCTCTTATCTGGTTATGGTTTATGAAAGCGCCGTTGCAGTATTTTTCAAGTGTTGGTAAAGTGGAATTTGTTTCTATTGATTCATGAACAAGTATTCCTTCCCGGCGTCTTTCTTCCGGAACCAGAGCAAAACCTGTCTTAACAGCCTGTGCTGGATTTTTTGGCGCAACAACTTTACCGTTGAGAACGACCTCACCTTCATACTTCTGAGTCGCTCCAAAAAGCAGCTTTACAAGTTCTGTTTTACCAGCGCCAACAAGACCTGAGAGCCCAACAATTTCACCTTTATTAACATGCATATTTACATTGTTAACTCCACCTTCACCGCTAAGCTGTCTAACTTCAAAAAGTTTTCCGCCAATCTCAACATCATGTTTTGGGAAAGTTGCTTCAAGTTTTCTTCCCAGCATTTTTTCAACTATAGAATCTATTGTCTCAGTCTTTACGTTGTAACTACCTACAAGCTGACCGTCACGAAGAACAGTAATTCTTTCGCAAATTCTGAAAATTTCATCAAGGCGGTGTGAAATAAAAATAACACTGACACCCTGCTTTTTTACTGTTTCAACTATTTCAAAAAGTTTATTTGTTTCTTCAACACTAAGAGGAGCAGTAGGCTCATCAAGTATAAGATACTCAGCCTTATGAAAAACCGCTCTTCCAATAAGAACCATCTGTTTTTCTGATAATGTTAGCTCACTAACCAATTTGTTAACATCAAGATTTAATCCAAGATTTTTTAACGCGCTCTTGGCTTCACGCTGAATCATTTTCCAATCGATAAAAAGTTTCTTCTGATCGCCAATTAAATAGTCCATCATAATGTTTTCCGCTACTGTAAGGTGCGGAACCAAAGCGGTATCTACTTCCTGATAAACTATTACAACACCATGATTCTTGGCGTCCATTGGGTTATGAATCTCGATTTTCTCTCCATCTATGAAGATATCCCCTGCAGTATTCTGATAAACTCCCGAAAGAACCTTCATAAGGGTACTTTTTCCTGCTCCATTCGCGCCAATAAGGGCATGAACTTCTCCCTTTTCAACAGAGAAGTCTACTCCATCAAGCGCTCTTACCCCGGGAAACTCCATCGAGATCCCTTTCATCTTCAAGCCCTTAGAATTCATAATTCCTATAACCACCTAATACTACTCGATAGCAAAACAATCTAAACAAAGCCCACCAGTCTACACATAAACCATCAGGTGACAATTAATCTTTGCAATTATTAAAGAGCGTTCAGATGAACACTATCGGTATTACCCGCGGAACAAAAGAATAACTTCTGTTCCGCTTTTTCAATTAGCAGCCGGAGAACTTTTATCCGGCCACTATCTTCTTATTTTGCCTTTTCAGCAGCAAGCGTAACCATCCAGTCTTCGAGAAACTCATCAGTTGAACCCCATCCGCTATAAAATTCAGAGAGATCTGACATACTAAGAGGTCTTTCTTTTATATTTGGTAAATCAGCTGATTTAACAAGAACAGGTGTAAGAGAATAGTATCTTGGAAGTGGCTCTCCTGTAATTGCGAGCATAGCAAGTCTGACTTGAACTATACCTATAACAGTAGGATCTACTGCAGATGAAGAGATCCAGATATCAGGATTAGTCTGCATCATAGCAAGATCCTGATCTGACATATCTACAGAAAATAAAGGTAGCTTTTTACCTGAAGCAAGAATAGCATTATAAAAACCCTTTGCGTATTCATCCCATACAGCGTAAACAGCATTTATAGAATTATCTTTATCAGCATCAAGAATAGCTTCTAACGCAGTTTGAGATTTGGCCATAACTCCGGAAGTTCCAAGGTCTATTGTCTCAGCAACCTTGATTCCAGTATAAGTAGGAAGAATGCCTCCCTCCCATATTCTGTGCCGTTTATCTGTTGGAGGAACGTTAGCAACCCTGTTATAAACAACATTAGCATTTCCATCCATATATGTTACAAGAGACATCTGAGAGAGAAGCCCCATCATAAGATCATATTGATCCATTGCAACCAGCATTCCAGAAGGAACATCTGACGGTATATCAAAATCATTATCAAATACAATACAAGGAATACCTGCTCTTAATGCCTTATTAATTGAAGCCTGAAGAGCATCTTTTTTTCCATGAGAAGTAAGAATAGCATCAACCCCCTGAGTTACCGCGTTCTCAATACCTTCAGCCATGGCCTGTAGATCATTATTTGCGTCTATTACATTTACTTCAATACCATATTTTGCGGCTTCATTCTTAACACCGTTAATATGCATTGTCATATGAGTTCCTGTACCCCATTCTTTAACAAGAGCAATCTTAAATGTCTTGTCAGTATTAAAAGGTGCCGGGATATCTCCATTAGCAACCGGCGAGGCTGGTGCAGTAGATACTTCAGCCTCAGCTTTGACTTCAGTCTTTTGCTCTGTCTTTCCACCGCAAGCCATGAGCCCGAGAACTAAAAAAACAGTAAGCATCACAGTAAAAATCTTTTTCATATAACCTCCTATGAATAAGAACGACTCATAAAATAAATATTTTGTCATCATTCTTCATTAAGGATAGCATTAATTCATAACTTGTCAACTTTTTTCGCTATTTTTCCATATTTTTGCAATTTATTGATTTTTTTTGAGTATTAAAAAAGCCGGTAAACATCTTTAGACATTTACCGGCCTATTCATATTCATAATTTTTCAGTTTTTATCTGAAAAAGACTTTTTAATTAAACCATTTCAACTGGATACAGATTATCAAGTTCAAGATACTCACTGCTAACAGGGCCAGCAATTATAATTGAATCAAAAACTTCAGGAGAAGCAAAAGTATATTTAGAGTTCTTACCCACCTTTGTAGAATCAAGTAAAAGATATGATTTTTTTGATCTGCTTATTGCAAGTTTATTAATTTCGGCTACACCATATTGTGAAGTTGAAGCGCCCCTGTCTATTGTAAAACCAGAAACACCAATAAAACATTTATCAAAATTCATTTTTTCAATCTGTTTTATAGCATCATAACCTACAACAACAGAAATATCATTGAGCAAATCTCCTCCAAGAAATTTGGCATTAATTTTATTTTCTATTATTGTATCAATATGCAATGCTCCGTTTGTCACAACAGTAACATCCTTTCCACCAAGACCTTGAAACATCCAGTGTTCTGTTGTTCCCGGACCTATATAAATAAACTGTCCATCATTAACAAGTGTAGCAGCATAGCCTGCGGCAATTTCTTTCATGTCCTGATTAATTACAAGTTTTTCTTTTACATTGCGCTCAGCTACATCTACTTTTATCTTGGCCGCCCCGCCTTGCAGAAATTCTACTTGACCTTCTTCTTCAAATAACTTTAGATCGCGTCTTACTGTAGCAAGTGAAACACCTGTATATTCTACAAGCTCATCAAGATAAACAAATTCCTTTGTATGAAGTAATTCCAAGATTTTCTTTCTACGCATATAAGGAATCATAATGCGGCCCCCTGTTAGTAATAATACTTACATTAATAATCTTTATTTGTCAAACTTTTTCACATTTTTGACTATATTTGAAATATTATGATTTCAAAAAATTGAGATAATTCAAATAGAATATTTTGTCGCACAGATTTTATATCAAATTTAGAGTTTATAAAAGCTGGAAGGAACTTAATAAAACATATCGCTAACATTATTAATCTACCCCACCTGTAAGCAATATACTTACAAAAGGCAGGATATATTAAATTTGAAATTATCTAAAAATAATCTTATTTCTTGTTACTAAAGAGCATTGAAAAAATTGACTTTGCATTTATTTTACCACCAAAAACAGGCATCAAGCTTGCGTTTCCATAATCCTTAATTTTTTCAATATTCTTTAATGCTTCTATATCATCATCTGCTATAACAAAA
>JAQQAK010000418.1 GCA_028527945.1 Spirochaetaceae bacterium | reverse complement strand
GTGCTCTTCCGATCTGGGTTAGCTCTGGGCTGTCAGGATTACCTGACAAAGCCTATTGAGCCAGAAAAACTTCTTGTAGTTTGTAAGTCTGTTATTGGGGGCTAAGATTATATGAGTACACAGAGCACAACGAGGTCAAAGGCTAATATTTTGATTGTGGACGATGTTCCTGATAATATACGCTTTCTTGAAGGCTTATTAAAAGGACGTTATGGTATAAAGGCCGCAACTAACGGATTAGCAGCGCTTAAAGTAGCAAAAAAAATCCATCCGGATTTGATTCTTCTGGATGTTGTAATGCCTGAAATGGATGGATATGCTGTTTGCGAAAAATTGAAAGAGGATCCTGAAACAGAGGATATTCCTGTTATTTTTGTTACAGGGAATACTCAGGTAGAGCAGGTAACCAGAGGTTTTGATGTAGGCGGAATTGATTATATAGTAAAACCTTATAATCCAAGAGAGCTTTTGGCCCGGGTTTCAACTCATTTAGAGGCAAAGAAGACGCGAGAACGACTTGCTGTTTTAGCGTCAAAATTGGGTAAATACTTATCACCTGATGTTTATAGGTCAATTTTTACAGGTGAAAAAGATGTTGTTATTGGGGCTTCCAGAAAGTTTCTTACTGTCTTTTTTTCAGATATTGTTAATTTTTCTGGTACCGCAGAAAATATGAACAGTTTTGAACTAGTAGATTGGCTAAATGGCTATCTTAATGCTATGGCAAAAATTGCAAATGTGTACAATGGCACGCTTGATAAATTTATTGGGGATGCTATCATGGTTTTTTTTGGAGATCCTCAAAGCCACGGCAAGCAGGATGATGCCATTCAATGCGTGAGAATGGCCAAGCATATGGTTGCTACTGCTGAGGAGATGGGATTTAAAATACGTGTGGGGGTCAATTCCGGGGAATGCGTTGTAGGAAACTTTGGCAGTGAAGAGAGAATGAACTACAGTATTATTGGTAATGAAGTGAATGTCTCGTCCCGCCTGGAGAATAATTCTGAACCAAACCGTATTCTGGTTTCTCAAACTACATATGATCTTATAAAAGACGAGTTTTCCTGCACACACCGTGGAGAGATTCATGTAAAGAATATGAAAAAACCAATAGATGTATATTGGGTTGATTAAAAAAAATATAATTCACTGAGATTTTTAATTTATACATTAGAGGTTTTGGATATTACAAAAATATTATTATGATGAGCCTCTTTCAACACTTCCTAAGTTTTAAAAGAGACTCTATATATTTAATTTTTAAATGAGAGCTATTTAATAGTAGCGTTCAGAAAACAACTTGTCAAAAAGCAGCCATGCCCGGACATCTATTCTTGACATTGCGTATGCAACAATTGGAACTATACATCCGCAGGTTGAGCAGTCAACGCCTTCTCCCAAAACGCAAGGTTCTTTTTGTTTTAGTTGAGCATCATAAGAAATCTCTTTGGTTTGGTTTCGAAGATAACAGTTTTTATAAAATTTTTTACTTTTAAATAGTTTTATTATCTTGGGTGAGAGAAAAACAATATCCTTGTTTTTTCTCCATATTTCTTCTAATTTATTTACTGTCCAATCGAGTTCTTCTCCTCTAAGCAGCAGTTTATCTGTCTCTTTATCATTAGCCGCGTATGTGCTGAAGGTTATACCGTCAACATTAGATTCTCGTGCTATTTGAACCAGATCTTCAATGTAGTGATAGTTTGTTGTTGATAATGTAGGTGTTAGAACAACGCGTTTATCGTTTTTTATATTTGTCATTATCGAATCAAAAACATTGCGACCTCGTATCTTTTCATGAATTTCTTTTGGCCCATCAATGCTGATGAATATTCTTGTCTGAATTTCTTCAGGAATGCGTATTGTTCCATTAGAAACAATGGTTATCGTATCAAATATTTGATATGCGGATTCAATTACTTTCAGGCGTAAAGAGGGTTCTCCTCCTGTAAGAAACGCGCTGTGAGCCCCTTTGCTGTAAAAATCTTTAAAAATTTCTTCCCATTCCGAGTCTGTAAATTCTCCAGCAGGATCATAATTTTTCCGCCAGTAACAGTGTTCGCAATAAAGATTACATTTTGATGTAATATCGAAATTTATTACACTTGGGTAGGTTGTCTTTTGAGTCATTCCATGAAGGAATTGGTATAGACGTGTAGCTTTTGACATAATTTTGCCTCTATTTATAGATAGATATCTATGTTTGGGAAATTATCGAGTTGTGGAAGGATAATTTTCTAAAGAAGTGTAAACCTACTGGCAATACATGTAAAGGTCGATAGTTAGTAATGCTTAACTATTTTATATTTTTCTAAATATTAGCTTGATTATAGTTTCAAATTAAATACTGTAAAGCAACAAGAGCTGCCTGTTGTGTTTATACCTGTATTGTTCCAACAACACCTGATATTGCTGTTATTACCCATTTATTAAGTTTTGGGAACATAGCATTTAAAGATAACGCTCCTGAATAAAGATTGTCTGTTATTTGCGCATATGCACCGGGTAGTTTTTTATGGCTTCATAATTAAAAATTATCAGTAAATTAACAAATGTTAATGAAATTAGGCTGTAATTCAATTATCTTATTTTTAGAATGAGGACTATGAATAATAATATAAAAATAAACAGAATAATTTTTTTAGTATCAGCTCTTATAGCTTTTACTCTCTTGTCATTTACTGTTTTGGGATGCCGCTCACTTGAAAATGATGAATCTGAATTTGATTTTTTTTCAACAGACTACTCAATTGAAGGTACTGTTCGCTATGTTGATCCTGAAAATGGTTCAGATTCTGCTGATGGAACTATTGGATCTCCGTTTAAGACATTGACCTATGCCTTGTCCTGCTCAACAGGGGGAGATGCGGTCTTTCTCTATGGAGGGGATTATGGAGATTTACGCTTTGGCGCGGAATACAGCGATACTTATGAGAATTATTCCGTTCCAATAGAAGAAGTCTTTTCAGATTGGGTTACGGTCAAGGTAATTGATGGAGAAACAGCAAATTTTGATTCTGTTAAGCTTGGCACCTGGCATGATGAAGGTGGTTGGTATTCAATTGAATTTTCTCAGTTAGGTAACAGCGATTTACGGTTGCGTTTGGATGGACTTACAATTAATAATGGACTCAGTATTTATGGAAGTCGTTATGTTGATGTTAGAAATTGTAAGATTATGCTTGATGACGACTTTACTTCTCTAAATAGTGATGAAAAGGCTGAATTTATGGCTACATCAGGTGTAGGTGTGTATAATGGGCAATACATTTCTATCTATAATAATGAAATTACTAATGTTGGTGTTGGCGTTTGGGCAATGACAACTAACTTTGTACTCAAGAATAATCATATTCATCATAATACTCATGATGGCATACAGGTTCATGGTGGAGAATACTGGCTTGTTGAAGGTAATTCTATTCATGATCTTGATGATGGAGTAGGTGATGATGACGGCGCCAGCTATAATATGCATGTTGATGGAATTCAAATGTATATGATAAACAGCTCAGAAAAATACGCTCATGGTTCTTATAGTTTTACTTTCAGGAATAATATTATATATCACGCAGAAGCCATGGATATAATGGTGAATGCAAATAATACAGGCGGAAGTTACGATAATTTTGTATGGGAGAATAATGTTTTTGCTCCCAGTGGAGGAAGTTTAATAATCTTTGGTGCAGTCTTTGACGGTATGGTTTTTCGTCATAATACTATTCTTTATACACCTGATGATGACTGGACTAGCTTTCTTGGAAGAACATTTGGAGATGGTTTTGATAATTTATCCGCGAAACAATATTATGTTCAGACTTGGGCGGCTGAATCAAAATATTCAAATTATGAATTTTACAACAATATTCTTACATCAGCTACTTCTTTTACACAAGGTAAAGGTTTTGTTGAGAAAAATATATATCTGACTGATGGTTCAGACAAAGAGCTCGATGATGATGCGGGTTATGAAACTTCTACTATTCCATATAATTCTATTGAAAGCGGTATTCAGGATGTTATTGATGCTGGTTCGTCTCCCGGCTCTCTTTATTCAGGCAGTCTTGCTGTTAATAATGGCGTAGAATCAGGGCCAGCCACAATT
>JAQQAK010000417.1 GCA_028527945.1 Spirochaetaceae bacterium | reverse complement strand
CAGGCGGCCAAAGACAGGCTCTAACACTTTTAACAATGTCTTTGTCAAAGCCTGAACTTGTACTTCTCGATGAACATACAGCAGCATTGGATCCCAGAAACGCTTCAAAGGTTATGGAATTAACTGATCGCTTTATCGAAGAATATGGTTTCACTGTTATGATGATTACTCATAATATGCAGCATGCCATTGATAATGGAAACAGACTATTAATGATGGATGAAGGCCGAATTATACTTGATATAAGCGGTGAAGAGAAGAAAAATCTTACAGTAGATGCTCTTGTAAAAAAATTCCATGAAGTTAGAAAAAAAGATTTTGCTACAGATAAAACTCTGTTAGCTGACTAATCCGCTTGTTCCGGGGGTGCGTTTTACAACTATCGCGTCCTCGGGACAGACTTCATGACAGCAAAAACATCTTATACATTTTGTATAATCTATTTTTACCATTTTTTCAGTTTTGCTAATCTCAAGAGCTTTTGCCGGACATATTTTTATACAAGCACCACAGCGAATACATTTGCTTTTACTGAAAAACGGCTTTGGATTTAGATTATATCTGAATCGCCTTAAAAATCTTGGAATTAAAAAGTCTTTAAGCTGATTATTGGAACCAGTTAATCTTATTTTTTGAAAATTTTCTATTTTAGCTTCTTCAATGCTCAAACCTTTTATTTCATAATCATTAGAATTAACAAGCCAGAGTTCTCTGTCTATAGCATTTCTTAAGATAGGTATAATGTCTGGATCATATCCTATTATACGGCAGGCTGCAGCGTCTAACGCTACAAGGTTTGAGGATGCCAGCATGAGATTTGTTTCTTTAGGAATACCATTACCTGGCCCAGGGCCTTCCATCGAAGTTATTCCGTCAATAAAAGCAAATGAAGGTTTTAGTGCAGAATGAAGATCTACAATCATTGCCGCGAAATCATTTCTATTTGGGAATCTCATATGAAAAGAACTTTTTAAAAGTCCAGGAATCATTCCAAATTGATTTTTTACAGCTCCAGTAAAAAACATTAATTGGTGCGTTTTAAGTTTTGGTAGACTTATAATTACATCAGCTTTTTCATAAATATCACTAACTACAAACTGTTTTACCATCTGCCCCTCAGGACAGGCTAATGTAATATTTTTCTGAGAGAAATCATACCATTCAACTTCTTCATCTTTGCATATATTATAAAGTCCGCAATTTTTTGCTTTAAATCCTGGTTTTTGAAAACCGGGAGAATCTCCAGCAAAGATTTCTGCTGCCCCATGTGTTTTACAAAACCTTATTGCCGCGCGTAAAAACTCAGGATGTGTAGTTGCTGCCTTTGAAACAGCGGCATCGCTAAGAACATTTGGTTTTAGTAGAACTTTTTTTCCTGAAACATTTAAAGAATCTTTTCCACCGCAAAGTTCCCAGGCTTCATTCATTTTAGTTAATATTAAATCAGCATCATATTTTTCGCATTTAAGTACTGTAACTGTATTATTCATTTTAGAAACCTATCAGATATTTTATTTTTTTATAAGTCTTGCCATAAAAATAGGACCAGCACCATTATTTTTATCTGGTAAAATATGAAGACCGTATTTTGTTGATTCTGCTGATAAATCTTCCAAAAACCCTGAGTTTAGTGATAAGTTTTCAATATCAACTAAATCTGAGCGTTTTTTTAGAAGTTTGTCTATGACTCCGTCATTTTCTAATGGAGATAATGAACATGTACTATATAAAATTACTCCTCCAGGTTTTACCGCATCTACAGCCGCGGCCAGCATTGCGTGAGCCTGAATAGATAATTGCTTTGTACGTGCTGGTGACCATCTTTGTAAATGAGTAGAAGATTTAAGAACATGTGCTTCAGAAGAGCAAGGGGCATCTAGTAGAATCTTGTCGTAAATATTTTGTTCAAATAAACCCCATTTAGCCGCGTCATGTCCTGTTATTGTAATATTTTGTCTAAACTTCTCAGAAAGATGATTGTTTATAACATCTTTTAGGCGACGTCTACGATCTGATGATCTGTCATTTGATACTAAAGTTCCAGTACCTCTTAAAGCTGTTGCCAAAATAAGTGTTTTGCCACCAGGCGCCGCGCACATATCGAGAACACTTTCACCCTGTTGCACATTAAGCGCAAGCGCGGCAGCTCTTGAAGCTGGATCAAGATAGTAATTTTGCAAAAGATTATCAGAAAGACAGAAGCCGTCAGAATCTTTAATTAAAATATCTTTTAATTCTGTCCAACGTGATTTATATATTTCAGAATAATAGCTCTCAAAAGTTTTTTTCTGTTTCTTTGACATGAAAAATAATATAACAGATTTTTTTGTAAAAAATAAATAGTTTGGTTATTTTCTTAAAAAAAGCAATAATATTAGATTTGTAACAGAGAAATCATACTACATAAACGTAGGCTTTCTTGACATAATTTCATAAATATATGATCGTGTAATCTATAAATTTCATTTAAGGTAAGTAGGGTCTCATGGGAAAAAAATCTGTAATATTCACTTTCTTTTTATTTTTGTTAATTCTAATTAGTGTTAGCAATATTTTTGCTGATTCATCACTAAATATTGATGAAATTGAGAAGAGAATAGATCTTATAAAAACAGATCTCGATTATGTTTGGGTCATCTTGGGCGCGGCTCTTGTATTTTTTATGCAGGCTGGCTTTATGGCGCTTGAATCAGGAATGGCAAGATCAAAAAATTCAATAAATGTAGCTATAAAGAATCTAACTGATTTTGTTCTGGGTGTAATTGGCTTTTGGGCTATTGGTTTTGGAATTATGTTCGGAAAGTCAAAAATGGGACTTTTCGGTACTTCAGATTTTCTTGTTAGTATAAAAGATCCGTGGACTGCTGCTTTTTTTATGTTTCAATCAGTCTTTGTTGGAACTGCTGCTACAATAGACTCAGGGGCTATCTGCGGTAGAGCTAAATTAAAACAATACATACTTATTTCTTTTTTGGTTTCTATTGTAGTTTATCCGGTTTTCGGACATTGGGCATGGGGCTCTTTTCTTCATGGAACTGATCCTCTGACAGGTGGCGCTGGCTGGCTTGAGGCAATGGGATTTAAGGATTTTGCGGGATCCTCAGTTGTTCATTCTGTAGGAGGATGGATAGCTTTGGCCGGAGTTATAGTAGTCGGGCCGCGTATAGGCCGCTTTGAGATTGACCCTAAAACTGGAAAAAATGGAAAAGCCTTAAAAATACATCCAGGCGATATGCGATTTGTTTTTCTTGGTACTTTTATTTTGTTTTTTGGATGGTTCGGTTTTAATTGTGGCTCAACTCTTGCGGCAAGCCCTGATATAGCTGTAATTGCTTTAAATACCACTCTTTCTGCATGTTTTGGCTGTCTTGCTTCTTCTTTGTTAAGTTGGATGTTTCATCCTGAAAAGAAGATTGAAGGAGATATGATCGCCAATGGTGTTCTTGCCGGATTGGTTGGAATAACAGCCGGCTGTGCTTATGTTAATACTACCGGCGCTGTAATAATTGGAACTGTAGCTGGTATTTTGGTTTATACAGTATCGCTTTTTATGGAGAGAGTTTTAAAACTTGATGATGTTGTTGGTGCTGTTCCTGTTCACGGTGTATGCGGTGCATGGGGAACTTTTGCTGTAGGTCTTTTTATAACAAAAGATAATCTTGGTGAGATGACACGGCTACAGCAGATACAAGTTCAATCTTTGGGTGTTGGAGTTTGTTTTTTATGGGCTTTTATAATGGGGCTTCTTCTATATTTTTTGGTTGATAAATTATTTGGTGGAGTGAGGGTTTCTAAAGAAGAAGAAATAATGGGCCTAAACATTGCTGAACATGGAGCCACTTCATCAATTATAGAACTGGCAAATGCTATGGATGATTTAACAAAATCAGGTGATTTTTCTGAAGGTTCTGAGGTGAAAGTTGAGCAGGGGACAGAGATAGGTGAGCTTGCGGGGCTTTTTAATCAAATGATTGTAAAAGTTCAGGATGCTCTTAGAGAAAGTCATCAGCAAAAAGTTGTCGCGGAGGCGATGCTGAAAGATTCTGAATTTCAAAAAAGAAAGGTAATGGAGGCTCAAGAAGCACTTAAAAAGCAGTCTGAAGAATCTTCAATGAATCGATGCGAATATTTGCGTGATACAAAGAATAAGGTTTCAACTATAAATAGCGGTATAGAAGATGTTAAAGAATTAATGAGTAAAACTTCTATGGTTTCACAGGATATGAGTAGCTCATTTCAGAAGCTTATAGAAACTTTAAGTACAATGCTTGAAAATACTAATAATATTTATAATAGGCTATCAGAAGTTGATTCAATTACAGAGTCTACATCTAAAACAACAATTTCTACAAAAATGAATGTAAACGAGCTTAACGCTATAACAAAAGAAATTTCTGATATGGTTACACTGATAAATGATATAGCTGACAAGACTCATGTACTTTCTATAAATTCCGGAATAGAAGCCGCCAGAACTGGGGAGGCAGGAAAAGGATTTGTTATTATAAGCAAAGAAATAAGGGATCTATCGCATCAGACTGCAGAAACAGCAGATAAAATAGGAGTTCGACTTCAAGAAGTAAACGAAAAAGTAGAGGCTGTAACAGGTTCATTAGAGCAAATACTTGGAATAGTAAATGAAATAAGTAATCTTAATTCAGCAGTCGTAGACATCGTAAATAATTCAAAGACCATATCTCAAGATTTAAAAACTCAGTCACAAAATACCGTAAAGGTTGTTACAAACGTAATTGAAGACATTGATGAAGTTGTTAATGAAGCAGGTCATTTATCTAACATTGGCCAGCAGGTTGAAAATGATTTAGATTCGGTTGAATAATATTTAAAGAGCCACTTTTAAAATCTGGTTATTTTTAAAGTGGCTCAGAATAAT
>JAQQAK010000416.1 GCA_028527945.1 Spirochaetaceae bacterium | reverse complement strand
ATTATTCTTTCTTTTTGCTCTTCCATCAACTTCCCCGAAGGTGAAAAATATTAGTTAAGGCCATTTTGTTAAAATTCAGGATTGCTAATCTCAGCTTTTTAAGCATCTTTAAAATAAATGATGAATTAATAGCTGTCGCTCTTTTGTTTGAAATTAAAAACCTGAGAGCTAACAATACCATTATAAGAAATGAGAATACTTTAATAAATAAAGTATATGGTTAATTTTCTGTAACAGGTTTGTAAATTATGTAAATTAAGCATCTTAATAATAATTCTTTTATGGCGTAAATTAATTCTACTGGTTATTATGTAAGGATGAGACACGGAACCATGATCTCCAGAGCATTTGTTTCCATGATTGTATTTGTTGCCGCTATTTTCTTTTCTTTTGCGGTTTTTCTTGTTTTTAAAACTTATCAACGTAGTATTGAAACTGATATTTTTTATTATACACGTGAGCTTGAAGATCGTATTATCAGACTTACCGGTACAGAATATAGACGCTATATGCTTCTGACAGATATTGGCAAAACAATTGACGGTAAAGAGGCTGAAAAAAAACTTAGAAACCTTATAGAAGGAAAATCAGATATTTTTGATCTAAATGGCGAATTTCAGAAACTTGTATCAGCTATTGGTTACTATGATTCTGATTCGCCTCAGACTGCTTACGAATATGAAATAAAATCAGGTGAATGGAAAACATTATCTGATGTTTTTGGCGGACGGCCAGAGGCTCCCGGCTGGAATCTTGTTCTTAAAAAAGATAGAAATGATAAAACTGATATTTTTATGATTGAAGTTATTGGAAATGGAGGGAGAACTCTTTTTTTCAGGCTTGATTCATCAGGTTTTTTTGATGGATATGTAAAAGATATTATAAACGATATTGATCCAGATTTACGTTTTGAATGGTTTGAAGGGAATAATTTTGGTACAGAAAAGTATCGCAATAGAGCAATTAACTATAAATTCAGGCCTTTTAACATTATTTTTTCATATAAAAAAAATATAACCCCTTTAATAGTTGAAATGCCCGGGCTTTGGGATTTTCAAAGCAATATTATTAAAAGGCCGAGACGAGATTCAATTCCTCCTGAACCAGGCAGCAAGCAAAGAAAAGCACCAGAGATGGATCAGAAAAATGATCCTGGCAATAACATCAATAATGAGCCTCCGCCTTTTTTTCATTCAGGTTTTTATGTAAAGGTTTACCACCAGAATGGTTCCTACTATTATAATATAGAAAGAAAAGCCGCAATAAGTTTTTTAGAGACTGTTTTTATTTTTATAATAATTGCTGCTTTGTTTATTATTATTTTGATACAGCTTCAACGCAGTAGAATTATGCGATATAAAGAACAGCAGTTTGTTGCTTCTGTAACCCATGAATTGCGGACTCCTCTTACTGTTATAAGATCTGCCGCTGATAATCTTTCAAGCGGAATTGTCCCTTCTGAAAAATTAAAACTTTATAGCAGTTTAATTACAGAACAATCTGACCGGCTCAGCAAGATGATTGAAGAAATTCTACTTTATTCAAGTCTAGAGGGCAAGCATCAGCAGAAATCCATTCCTGAAGAAATTTCTTTAAGTCTTATATGTGAAGAATTAAAGAAAAACTTTAATCAACTTACATCTTCTTCAATGATTGAAATAAAATGGGACATTATTGGGTTGCCTGATAAAGTTATATCTAGTCCTGAAGCTATAAATATGGTTTTAAGTAATCTTATAACAAATGCTTTGAACCATGCATATATTGGCATAATAAATGATAATGATAAAAAACAGGAAATACGAGTTTCATTTAAAATGTTAATTCCTAACATGTTACATATTACTGTTGAAGATGATGGACGAGGCATTGAAAACAGAGAACTTAAACATATTTTTTCACCATTTTACCGAGATGCAATAAGTCGTAGCCGCCAAGAAAAGGGAAGTGGACTCGGCCTTTTTATTGCAAAGCAAAAAGCTCATATATCAGGAGGCAAGCTTATTGTAAAAAGTCCATATAAGCGAGATGATGGAAGTATGTCAAACGGCTGTAAGTTTATATTAACTTTACCTTGTTCATTAAAGTCTGAAGAAACTTAGGAAGGATCGAATAGTATGGATAAAAAGAACATATTAATTATTGAAGATGAATTAGGGGTGCAGATTACACTGGAAGATAGACTGACATCAGAAGGATATAATGTAGAAATTTCTGGTGACGGCCTTGCCGGAGAAAAGATTGCTATGAAAAATGAACATGATGTTATTCTTCTTGATGTAATGCTTCCGGGAAAAGACGGCTTTTCAATATGCAATGATCTTAGAAAAGCTGGGATTGTTACACCTATTCTTATGTTGACTGCAAGAAATACAACCATAGATACTGTAATGGGGCTTAGAGGCGGAGCAGATGATTATCTTGCAAAACCATTTGATATGCAGGTTCTACTGGCTCGAATTGAGGCTCTTTTAAGACGTACTCAGGTCGTCTCTTCTGAAGAAGATGATGGTCCTAAAATAATAACATTCTCGGACTATGAACTGGACAGAGAATCCGGTTCCTTGAATAAGAATGGAGAAGCGGTTGAACTTAATGCTCAGGAGTATAAGCTTCTGGAATATCTTGCTTTAAATAAAGGTAAGATTGTTAGTAGAAATAAAATTCTTGATGATGTCTGGGGATATGAAAATGAAGTTACAACACGTACTGTAGATGTTCATGTCGCCAAGCTTCGCCAGCGTATAGGTGAATCTGATAACCCAAAACATATTATCACATACAGAGGTCGTGGTTATAAGTTTGTTATGTAACACGCCTTTTGCCTGACGTAACCAACAATATTTTGTTGATTGCGGAAATTCTGTAATTTCTTTTTCTTTTCGGCTGTATTATAATGTTCACTATATTAGAGCCTCTTTAAAACCCTGGTTGGGGTTTAAAGAGGCTTTGAAGAAAATTTAACAACATTAGATAATTATATATAGCATAACAAGTTGTTAAATTTTTCATTAAGGAGAATGTTTAATGCTTTTGCAAAATACGAAAAAGCTCGAAAAAGAAACAGAAGAGTTTATTGATAAATTTATAAGAATTGCCCTAGTCTTTGAAGAAGCTGTGAAATCATATTTCAGCGGAAATTCTGAAAGTTTTTCTCATTATATACAGGAAAGTGACAAGCTTGAGTCAGATGTTGATCATATCAGAAAAGATATAGAGCTTAGTTTGTACAGTAAAATGCTTATCCCAGAATCAAGAGGAGATGTTTTTAAAATACTTGAGTCTATGGATGATGTTGCTGATCAGGTTGAATGGCTTATCCGTGA